>JAOUGF010000514.1 GCA_029857925.1 Gammaproteobacteria bacterium | reverse complement strand
CTTAAAACCGCTCTCGTATCCGCCTGAATATATACACAAGGCGCTGATCAAAATCGCCTCGACCGCGATATCGTATGTCCAACGGCTGTATAGCGGTCGTGCAAAAAAATAAGCCACTAGATGCGCAAGGTGCAGCACCAGGATGAAAACGATGATTACGGTAAATATGACGCCCTGCTGAATTTGCGCATTCAACATCTGTGCGAGCACGGGCACTAGCAGGAAACTCAGCGCGTGGTAATAAAGCACACCGCGGGATAATGCGGCGGTGCGGAAATACAAGGCCTCCTGCGCTACAAAGGTCTCTTCAGTAACATCATTTTTATCTTGGGGATTAGCGCTCATCCGCGCGACACCCCCATTGTACATCAGGTCGGTTTCTTCGCGGTATACAGGCCATATCCAAAATATCCAGGGAAATTAGTAAAATAACTGCTCACTGCACTCAACCGCATATTGAGATCCGGTTTGCGTAATACCGTCCACAAAATGCTGAGCGTTTTCAAAAAGCCCTCTTCACGCAACATCTGATAGGGGGACATTGACGTAAACTCATGCGTGCGCGACTCTACCGCAACCAACCCCGCCGCCGACAATTCAGATACCCAATCCTCGGCCAACAACGCGTTTTTAAACGTTTGACACACGGTGGAACGCGTTACACGCTTCACCTTGTCGGTTGGAGATTTAATCCACGTCGATTCGTTGATGCCCAGTTGCCCGCCGGGCTTCAGCACCCTGCGCACCTCACTGAACAATGAAGTTTTGTCGTTAAAACACGCGACGGACTGTATAATCACCATGTCAAAATAATTTTCAGGAAACCGGGTGTGTAAGGCATCCATCTGTTCAAAGGCGACATTCTTATATTGTGGCGCCATAGTGCGTCGCATCGCCTCTTCCACCATGCTGGGGTCTTGATCTATGCCTATTACTTGGCAACCGAACCGGGTTGCTAGATAGCGCGCGGTTGAACCTAGCCCACTCCCCATATCCAAGACCAACATGCCGGGTTTGACGTCTAGCATCATCAAGAGGCGTTCGGTGCTGATAATGCCGCCGGGATGTAACCACGACATCCCCAAATCGTTGCGCATGAACGCCGCCATGGAAAAATCTTCTGCGGGGAGTACATAGCCACCTATGCGCACCACCTCGCGCCCATGCTCTAGCGCCAAACATTGTTCTGGAGTTGCCATAGGATCACCTCTCGCCAATTCTTTGGTGTCAGTAAGCGTTTACACGTCTTTAACGTGCTATAAAAAACAAGGCAGCGGATACAACCACCTGTACTATTACGGCGCATAACCCAAAAAATTGAATCCAGCGAACGCTTTTTTTATCCTACACCCAATCGACTAGCTAACATTTTTAATATACTTTACAATGCTTTATACAGCGCGTTACTAGGGACATCGCTAAACTTCACTATTTGTCCTGGTGATTAGGCGCTAATGATGGCGTTTGTAACGTGAAAAAATATTACAAATGGCGTAAAATCCCGACGTTTGGGCTTAGCATTTCCGTTGGACCTGTCTACTCGGGCACGAAACGCGGGAATTTCTCTTTTATTCAAATAGTTAGACGACCAGGCTAGGCCTACAGTAGGTTTGTTGGGCCATCAGGGGAGTCTGGGCAGCAGATAGATAGACTATGCAAAAGCGCATTAATATTGTGGAATCCACCAGTGCCCCCCATAAACCGCGACGCCGTCCGAGTGCACGCCGCCGGGCCGCGATTCCACGTCCAGCCAAAACTGCGAATGACCAGACCTTGCGCTCTCGCGTCCGCCTGATGGGTGATTTGCTAGGCGCCATTCTGCAAGAACAGGCAGGTGCAGGGGTCTATGATGCAGTTGAATCACTCCGCAAAGGGTTTATTCGCATCCGCGACAAAGACAGCCCCAAACTGCGCCGCCAACTCGAAACCCACATCGCCAAGCTTGATGTGCAAACGCTCACCCATGTAATACGCGCATTCAACATCTATTTTAGCCTGGTCAACAGCTGTGAAGAGGCCTACGCGCACCAACAACGCCGCGCCGCCGAACGTACCGGGCGCACCTGGCGAGGGTCTTTCACTGAAACCATACGCGAATTTCACACCCAAGGCATCAGCGCACACCAATTGCAAACCTTGCTGGACAGCGCCAATTATATGCCGGTGCTCACCGCGCACCCTACAGAGGCCAAACGCCTTACTGTAAAAGAAAATTTACGCCGTATCTTCACCACGACGTTAGCGCTCGACGATCCGATGTTGTTGCGCGAAGAGGCGCAGACGTTAGTGCAACAGCTGTCAGACCTCATCCTCACACTATGGAAAACCGACGAAGTCCGCTCGCAACGTCCCAATGTACGCGATGAAATTCGGCAGGGCCTCTTTTATTTTCATAAAAGCCTGTTTCAAGCCGTTCCCGCGGTATATCGCAAATTGCAAGGGGTCGTTGATACCGTTTACGGCATGGGCGCGCAGGGGGAACACGCAGTAAGAGTGCCCAGCTTTTT
>JAOUGF010000513.1 GCA_029857925.1 Gammaproteobacteria bacterium | reverse complement strand
AGTCAATGCGACCAAGGCGCAAATCGGCGCGTGGCTAAAAACGCATACTGTCGGCGATATCCCGGCTGCAAAAAGAACGGCTATCCAGAACCGTTTAACGTCGCTAGGGGTTGATGTAACAGGCATCACTCTGGCAACACCGTTGTGGGATGTTGTTGTGCGCGTGTTTCGCGTGCATGAGCCGTTCAACTCGCTCGATGCGATGTAATTAATGGTTGCCGTCACCGACAACTTTAACGGCACAAATGGCACCACGCTGCAAACGCACGTCGCCGACACGGGCGAATCGTGGACGCGCTCGCCGGGTCAAAGTATTGATGTCACACTGGACGGTGCCGGCGCGCTCGCAAAAATAAATTGGACAAAGTATCACTCAAGTTGGGCGCCCGCGACCGCAGAATACGATGTCACGGTTGTCGTGTTGCGGTATGTATCCTCAATTCATGCGATTGACGGCCCTGCGGGCAGGGTATCAACCACAGTAGACACTGATTACCATTTTAACGGCTACGGAGGTGTATTTTATCTGCGTCGACAGGTCAACGGAGGCGGCACGGATTTAGCGAGTTATACGGCCGGAGTTGACGGTAACCCAACGACCTGTAAGTTGGAAATTCGCGACGCGGCAAAAAAAGGGTTTATTAACGGTGTGGAGCGCCTAACGTCTGCGGATAATACCATCACTGCCGCCGGATTCGCAGGTATCCAATTCACAAGTGATGAGTTATCTCATGTGGATTCATTTACGGCGGACAATCCACCGAGTGGCGGCAGCCCTGTAAGTCGTACATTAAATGGCGAATTGGAATCGCTCACGAAAACGGCGCAATCGAAGATAGCCAGCGTTGAGTCAGGTTTAACGGTATCGAGACAATCGTCTGTTGTATTGGAAATCGAGGCCGCTTTATCGCAAGCCACATTAGGTAGCATGGAGGTATTGGCCGCACTCACGCAACAGCGAGTTGTGGCCTTGGAGAGTCCCTCAGGGTTGGTGTCGGTATCCAGATCAATTGCCGTCGCCGCCGAGGCGTTGCAATCATTGAGGCAGGCGCGCACCGGATCGATCGCTGTGCTGCAGGGGTTGCGCGTTTCGGCGTCCGGCAATTTAGAAGCCGTGTCTACAGTTTTGATGCTGCGCGCAGTAGCAATTGAAGTTGGCCTTTTAACGGCGCAAACAGGCGCCGCCACGCTTGAAGCGACGATGATGCTATCGCGCGTGTCCGGCGTCGCAATAGAGTTTATTGGGGCGGGTATATTCCCGTCATATGAGGCGCTGACTCTGGCATTAAGGGATGCCGAGTCAGTGGCGTTGGTGTTGAAAGGTGTTGAAGCAATTAATTTAACGCTGACGTCTGTCGAGGCAATCCACTGATACCGAGGGAACTATGGCAATCGTAGCATCGGAATTGATTCAACGAGGATCGGCATCACGGCCGGAGGATGACGCCAGCACGTCGGGCGGCGCCATTGATAACAACTGCATTTTGGATGTGACGCAGCTGGCGGCCAACGCCAAGTTGGAGGTGGTGTCGAGCAATGCCGCCGACACGATGAATTTAACCATCGCCGGTCGCGATGCGTCTGGTGCAATCGTAACGGAAACGCGCGCACTCACCGGTACCACCGTGTTGCAGTTTGCCACCAACACCCTCGAACGATTTCTCAAGGCCTCACTGGCCGCCACGCCCGCCGGTAACGTAACGATACGCGTGACCGGCGCCGGCGCGACGGTGGTAGTGATTCCCGCCGGCGCAACCTCCGCTGCGATCTTGTTTATCAACGCCTCAAGCGAAGCCGCGCAAACCGTGCGCTATGAAAAAGTGTTTTGGAAAAACACCAACGCCACGCTGACATTGACGGCCGCGCAAATCACGTTGACCGCCGACCCGTCCGCAATTATTCGTATCGCGGTCGCTGCCGCGAAAAACGACGCAGTCTCTGTCGCGAATCGTAAAACCGCGCCTGGCGGCGTTACGTTTGTCGATGACGGCGTTGCCGTCAACGTGCCTGGCAATCAGCTCGAAGCGGCGGCCAGCATCGGCGGGTGGATCGAAATGACGCGCGCTGCCGCTGCAGGCGGACTGAAAACGACATACACCACTCAACTTGCGGGGACCACGGTATGACAAACATCACCTACAGTTGTCGAGGCCCGATCATGGGTGTTATCACTGCAGACTTTATTGCGCGAGGCGAATATCCGCCGGGTACAGAAGGCCACGCGCTGCGTGGAATCCCGTTAACCACTGCCGAGCAGCCTGGCGCGATATCGTTAAATGGGAACGGTGAGGTGGACGTGGTGGCCGCGCCCACCGCTGATATATTGAAGCCGTGCGGTTACGATCTCACGGCGCTGATATCCGCTGCGCCGCAAGACGGGCATGAATATGTGGTCACATGCCCACGGTGCGGATCGCACGCCACCATTCGGCGCACCTAATATGCAAGCCGGGGAATATGGCAAAACGCTGGTCATCAATTGTGGGTTTGATCTCACAGGTTGGACTTCGA
>JAOUGF010000512.1 GCA_029857925.1 Gammaproteobacteria bacterium | reverse complement strand
TCGGCAAACGCGATCACGTCGCAATTTTTGGTACCGATTATCCGACGAAGGACGGCACCGGTGTACGCGACTACATCCACGTCGATGACCTCGCCAGCGCACATTTAAAGGCGTTGGATTACCTGGTGACCGGCGGCGAATCGACGACATTGAATTGCGGATACGGTCACGGCTATAGCGTGCGCGAGGTGTTGGACGCGGTGATCCGCGCGAACGGAAAGCCGATCAAGATCATAGAGCACCCGCGTCGCGCCGGTGATCCGCCGGAGTTGGTTGCGCAATGCGCGCGCATCAGCCAAGTGCTCGGCTGGACGCCACGCTATGACAATCTGGATTTGATCGTGCAACACGCATTGGCATGGGAACGCAAGATCGCCAAAAAAGAAGGTTACGGCGGATAAAATACCCGACGGGCGCGCGCGCTAGCCCGTCAACAACGTGTATCATTTGGGGTGTATTTCACGTGCGTTTTGGTTTAGGCGGATTCATCAGCGGTGTAATTTTTGCGATGCTAGGGTGCGCACAGCCTGAGGATCACCAAGGCCCCTACACCATTGGCGGCACCGTCACCGGCTTGGTCGGCAATGCGGTATTGCAAAACAATCAGCGCGACGACCTCACCGTCAGCGTCAACGGGCCGTTTATGTTTGCAACCGCACTCGACGGCGGCAGCGCGTATCAGGTCACCGTTCTATCCCAAACCAGCCCCACCGATGCGCAGGTCTGCAGCGTGTTAAGAAAATCTGGCACCGTCGCGTCTGCCAATATTACGGACATCACGGTGTCGTGCGCCCCGCCGCGTTCGTTTAAAAACGACGTGGTGCCGATCTTCGCGGCCAGTTGTTCATGCCATACGTCACCGTCACCTGACGCAGAATTGAGCCTCACCGCCGCGAATGCGTATCAGGATCTGATCAATGTAAACAGCAATGATTTCGGTAGCAAGATGCCGCGCGTGAAACCGGAAGACCCGGAATACAGTTATCTGATCGCCAAATTGCGCGGTAAAGGGCCCTATTACCGAGACCCGCGCATGCCCAAATTTGGTCCCTATTTCTCTGCGGACCGTATCAAACCGATCGAGGATTGGATCACACAAGGGGCGCTCAATAATTGACGCGTAGCGCCTGTCGCCAGGCGTCTAACTTTTTGTCGCGGTGCAAACTCGCCATTGCCGGGCTGGTAGAAGGCAATGTGACGTAGTGCAGGCCCGCCGCATGCGCCGTCAATGTAGGCATTACACGTTTTCTATATTCCTGCGCGGCCTTTTGCCCGTTGAAAAACACGTGCGTGATGTGTGCATGCGCGACGAAAAATTGTGCGAAATCATTCACAATGATGGAACCGCTGTCGATCGCGGTGTCCAAACTCCCCTCGCGTATGCAGCTGTTCAATACGTCCCATAGCGCGATGCGATGCGCGCGCAAGGTTTGCGTTTTTTGCGCATAGGAAAGCGTCTCGTCAACACCTAAAATCCGCGCCATGATGTACCAAAAACTGTTGCGAGGGTGTGCGTAATATTGATGTTGCGCGAGCGATTCGACACCGGGCATGGACCCTAAAATCAGTATTCTTGCCTGCGCATCCGCAATCGGCGCGAATCCGACGATAGGGTTCATCGTAATGTTCCGTGGTGGTCAACTACAACAATTTTAACGCATGCATGCGCAAGGATTTGTGAATCGCGGCGCGCGTTAACGATCCGCGTTGAACAAAATGACACGTCGATTGGCGTTGGACTCGTGATTATGGCAATAGTAGTTGCCGGATTGCTTCGCCGTCGAGGTCACTAGCGTTTCGTAAACTCTGCCAGCCGCTCCAGCAGCAGTGTTTTCATGTTTGACTACCGTGCCGTCACCATGAACAACATGCTTCACCTTATCGTCATTGTAAAAACGCAGTGTAACGCCACCAACATGAGAACGAATCTCGGTTTGCGCCAACTGGCCCGCCGACGGCCTGTCGTATTTATGCGGCGCCTTGGTACCGGCCCCTGGGCTGCCTTCGCCAATCAAGTGCACGTCATATACGGGGTTCACTTGCAACGGGACATCCATAGTCGCGACGATGCTGTTGCCACCGAAATCCGCCTGCGCATTGACCAGAAAATGACCATCGCCGCCGTCTTTTGTCGACTTAAAATCGGGCGCGCGCGGCGTGACATTCAACGTGACCTCAAAATTGCGGCTTTCACCCTGTGCGAGTGTAATCTGCGCCGGATCAAACGTAATTTGGATGTCCGAGCCCGCTTGGTGATTTTGGTCTAGATCGCCCTTAGACGCGACCAATTGCACCGCCCCCGCGAAATCTCCGGTCGCTTTTACCGATAATGTGAACTTTTTGACTTCACCCAGGTTGGACGCTAACACGGGAATCGCGCCTTCGAGCTGAATATTGGCGGAGGCCGTCGTAGTAGTATCGCCATGGTGGTCATCGGTGCCTGAATTGACGGTGCCCGACACCTCGGTCGTGGGCGAATTATTCGTCGGGTCGGTCGCGCTTTTATCTAGGG
>JAOUGF010000509.1 GCA_029857925.1 Gammaproteobacteria bacterium | reverse complement strand
CTGAGCATAGGTGGTATCATTGGCGGCGGGATACAGGCCGTGTTTTTCCAATATAATGCTTTGTGCGCACCCCGTCAGGGTGGTGACCCACGCGAATAGTATTGGCGCCCATTTGAATTTATACATACTCCCTCCCGTGTTGTTGCGACCCCTCCTGCGTTAAGGACATGGATTGGGATGGGCCGTGTGTATATTGTCGATCTCGGCAAGCAAGGCCGGCGACAGCGACAAAGATATACTGTTTAAATTAGTTTGCAACTGTTGCATGGTGCTCGCGCCGATGATCGTACTGGTCACAAAGGGTTGCTGCGTTACGAAGGCCAGCGCGAGTTGTGCGGGGTCCAGGCCGTGGGCCTGGGCGAGCGCGACATAGGCGGCGGTGGCCTGTTCGCCTTGCGGGTTCGTATAGCGTTTGAAACGATCAAACAACGTCAATCGTCCCTTTGCCGGGCGTTGGCCGTTGAGGTATTTGCCGGTCAACACACCAAAACCCAGCGGTGAATAGGCGAGTAAGCCCACGTCTTCGCGCAGCGCGACCTCGGCCAGGCCGATTTCGAAGCTGCGATTAATCAGGCTATACGGGTTTTGGATGGACACCACACGTGGCAACCTGGCCTGCTCCGCGTGCATGATACAGCGCATCACACCCCAGGGCGTCTCATTGGAAAGGCCGATATGACGGATCTTGCCCGCCTGGACGGCGTCCTGCAGCACGTGCAGCGTCTCCAGTAACGGGATCGCCTCGTCGTTGGCGTCGTGGCGATAGCCGAGTTGGCCGAAATAATTGGTATTGCGATCCGGCCAATGCAATTGGTAGAGGTCGATATAATCGGTTTGCAGGCGTTGCAAGCTGGCATGCAACGCCTGTTCGATATTTTTTCGATCGAGACGCGCGCCGCCGCCACGGATATAGGGGTTGTCCGAACGCCCGATGACCTTCGTCGCGATCACGACATCGGTGCGCCTGCCGGTATTTTTCAGCCAACTTCCGATATGGCGTTCCGTGGTGCCGTAGGTGGTTTCCCGCGGCGGTACCGGGTACATTTCGGCGGTGTCGATAAAGTTGATGCCAAAATCCACCGCGCAATCGAGTTGCGCATGGGCCTCGGCCTCGGTGTTTTGTTCGCCGTAGGTCATGGTGCCGAGACACAAGGCGCTTACTTCTACATCCGTGCGACCTAAGCGGCGCTTTTCCATTTTATTCAGCTCCCGTTGCCGAGTTAGCGGTGACGCGCAACCAAAACGTCACCGGGCCATCGTTAATCAAGTGTACCTGCATGTCGGCGCCGAAGACCCCGGTGGCGACCGGCGCGTGTTGCAGTTTAATGTGTTCGACCAGCGTTTCAAACAGCCGTTGACCTTGTTCAGGCGGCGCGGCGGGCGTGAAACTGGCGCGAGTGCCCTGGTGGGTGTCTGCGGCCAATGTGAATTGCGGCACCAACAATACACCCCCCTGGATTGCGGCGACATTGAGATTCATTTTACCCTGCGCGTCGGCAAAGATACGATAACCGAGGATACGCTGCGCCAACCGCGCGGCCTGCGCCGCGTCATCGCCGCGTTCGACGCCGATAAATGCCAAGATCCCGTGTGCGATCTCACCGTGGGTAGCTTGCGCGACCACCACGCGCGCCATGCTCACACGTTGCAATAACGCAATCAAGGGGCGATCAGTCGCGCACTAAACGCGCGTCAAAGCCGCGCGCGGCGGCGATACCCATCAATAAAAGCCCCAGCAAGATCAACACCGGGCCTATGCCGGTGTTCAGCAGGGTTTCGGCCCAACTGAGGTGTAACACGCGCCCTAAATAGAGCATGCCGGAATGGAAGACGGTGCCGACGATGAACATCCAACTGATGAGTTGTTTAAATCGCGCCGAAACGCCGATAAAACACAGCGCGATACCCACGACGATATTGAGCAAGGCCTCGAGATTGCCATGCGTATGCGGCCCCCCTTTGATTAAATCGATTTCAAATTGATGATTGACGAGTTTGTTCAGCGTGAGGATACCGGCGGTGTTGGCCTTGGCGAGCTTGTCCGCGCCCAAGGGCTCCAGATCTTCCTCGAAATTCGCGGCCTGTAATTGCTGCAAGCGACCCACGGTGGTTTGTTTTTCGCCCATGGTTTCCCCGACGGCGGTGTACATGCGTACCATCAACGGCCCCAACGCTGCGGTAAAGACCAAAAAAATGAATCCGAATACGACATTTTTTTTCCCGATCATGTTGCACTCCTGTATATGTTAAAAACACCGTTAGTAAAGCCACATTTTGCTGCGTCCTTTGGCCTGCGGCAGCGTCAGTCTTCGTGCTAAAAAATGCTCAACCGATACGCCTTTTTTTTGCGCTCGGCTTGCTTGTCTCGGCGCAAATTCCGCTCGCAATCTGGGACACTGCTGACGTAGTTCTTAGTTAAGGGAACCTCTAAAAATTCGATCAGGGGATGCAGCGCTAGGCGGAAAGGGGCGAAAAAGCGCAGTTTACACGTTGCCTCAAAGGGCTGACGTATCT
>JAOUGF010000510.1 GCA_029857925.1 Gammaproteobacteria bacterium | reverse complement strand
TAGCGCCGCGCCAGCCCAGTGTAATGCCACCGGTGTTGAGGGTGTAGTAGCCGTAGGCAAGTCCCCAACCCGGCCAATTGTACGCGGTACCCAATGCGGGATAGAGTGCGTCTACGGTGTAGTGCGTGCGTTGATTGAGGCGTAGTAACCCGTAATTAAATTCCACTTCAAATAGTCCGTGCGGATTAAACGCTTGGTCAAATGCCTCAGTCGATTCACGACCGCTGATGGCGGGTTCGAAATACTGATACCCATTACTATCAAATTTCTGAGTAGCAGAATTGCCTTTTGCAACAGTACGCGGCGCGAAGTCCCAATGCAGTTTCCCGTAGAGATCGGTAATTTCGCCGCGCAGGGCGAGGTTCTCTAATGCTTGCCAATAAAACGCGAGGTCCAGCGCATAACCTTGCCCGAACGGAGCCGTTACTTTGCGTTCGAACAGCGCGTCTTTGGTGTAGAAATAATCCACGTCGAAATTAAAATTGTACGATTTGTTGCTCGTAGGCGTCGCCACGCCTTCAAGCCTGCCTGCTAACAGGTCGGTAAGCTCAAGGTAAGTTCCACCCAGTGTCAGGTGCCATAAATTGGCATCGCCGAATGTGTAACTGACGCGTGCACCGCGTGCTTTATAATGGTTAATATCGATCAAAATAGTGTAGTCGCGGCCCACAGTGAGCAATTGGCTTTTCTTGATGGTTTGCAAAAATTCCAACGTGTCGTTGTTGTAATGCACACGTGCCTCATAACGATCCTGTATGCCGAGCGTCCATCCGGCATGGCGGATACCCGCCTCGCTCAATACATAACCCTGTGATAATGCACCTGCGCTCACCGGCACATCCCACCCCTGCGTGATGGCCCCAAACGGGACTCCTTGGCTATGTCCGAAGGATTTCTGTTCGACATAAACCCCCAACGCATGGGCGTGTGGTGAAACGCATGCAATGCATAAGGATGCCAGCCAAAACAAAGGGCAGCGCGCGGCTGCCCTGGGGTTTACAAAAATTTCATGCATTTATTTAGAAACTTTGCATCGTGCCATCGTTGAAGCGCACGATGGGGCCTGCTTTGCTGTCGCTAATGGTGCCGACGACATGGTCGCGGAACTTGATTACGCCGGACTCAAATGTCTTGCCGTCGTTCTTCTTTAGCATCTCCACCATCGCGCCGGATTGCGTATAAAACGCGTAGCGCGGTGAATTTGCAAGTGTACTTTCAAATTTATACGACTCTGTCCCATCGCCAATTTGTATCCACTGGCGACGGTAATCACGGTCATAATAGCCTGTGGTCGCATTGTAATTATAGGGGGTACGTGTCGCGCCGATTTCGAGGTTGACCGTTTGATAGTTAGCGTAGTTGCTCGTTGTACGTGTATCCTTGATTTGCGCTTGCAGCCCCACGGTGAGTGTAAAGTAATCCGTTTGTCTGTGCGCCCACTCAACCATATTGTAGGCCTGATAGTAGAAATAATTATTGTTACTGTAACTCAAATAGACCGAAGGCAAACGTATGTCCTGCGTATTGTCATAGCGGCGATACGCACCGTTCGCGCTGAAGGACGCGACGGTCGGCAGGCGCTGCATGTCTGAAGAGGGCCACGACAGGCTGAGGCTGTTTTTACCGCTCAAATGCACGCGCGTAGCGCCCAGCGCCAGCGTGACGTTGACGTCGGCATTGCGGATATCGGCGCTGCTCAATACGCGGTGCCCGGCATAATATGAATAATTACGGTAGATCTGTATGTCATTCGCAGTGATATTGATGTCGGCGTCCACACCCTTCACAGATGCCACCGCGTATGCACGCTCTGAATAGTAGCAGTAGTAATAGCAGCTGTTAGATGAATATACGTTAAATTGCAGCTGCACGTCTCCCAGTCCTTCGATATAGCCGTTGTTTAGTTTGAATCGTGCGCCATAGCTGCCGTCGCGAATCACGACGCCGCGCACTATCATATCCTTGGGCATTAGGTGCAAGGGGTCCTGCGCGAGATCATAACGCATCAGATACGCATTATTTTCACCCATGCGGATGATCGCATTGATGATCGCACCCATCTGCGGATAGAATTTTTTAGCGACGCCGACCACGTTTAAGGCATCATCATTTAATTTAGACGTCAGCAACGTGCCGGTCGCCGTGGTGATCGTGCCGGTGATCAGGTTAACCGCTTCGGTACCGGTGTGGGCCAGTGTGCGCAGCGGTGTGAGCAGGGCTTGGCCTACGGCCTTGACATAGGTCGCGGCGTCGCTGCTGGAGATGTCCGGCATCTGTGGAAGAATTCCGACGGGTAATTCAACTGTGGGTTGTTCGACGTCACCAGGTGGTGTGGAGGGTGGCGCTGGTGTAGGTGTAGGCGCTGGTGTAGGTGTAGGTGTAGGTGTAGGTGTAGGTGTAGCCCCTAAGATTTTATTCTGCGCCAGCGATAAGCCTGTCTCGATGTCCAACACGCTGAGCGAGGCATCCACCGTTTTGGCGTTGGCATTGTGCGCCTTGACCTCTTCTAACGTT
>JAOUGF010000511.1 GCA_029857925.1 Gammaproteobacteria bacterium | reverse complement strand
GTGAATCTGGCGAGCGCAGCTTTAAAAAACTGGGGGTTCCGTTCCCGATTGTAACGGCGGGCGATGGCATAGAGGCGCTGCAAATCTTGCGCGGTCAACACCCCAAAAAACGCATTACGGGTCCGTTTGTGACATTGCTAGACCTCAATATGCCGCGCATGAACGGTTTTGAATTTTTGGCAGAAATGCGCGCGGATGCGGATCTCGCCACCAATGTGGTATTTATCCTCACCACTTCAAATGACGACAACGATCGCACACGTGCCTATGCGGAATATATTGCGGGTTATATGGTGAAGTCTATGGTAGGCCCGCAGTTCAGCAAGCTATGTAATTTACTCATCAATTATAAGGCGGCAGTGACGCTGCCCCAACGGCCCGCTAAATGAACGCCTTTTTTCATACACAGCGCGCGCACGCAACGTCCGTATGCTCAAACGACGCGATACGGTACATCCCAGCCATTTCGTGCAGCGGGCACGCACGCCGCATACAAAATACTGGTACCGACACAACGTTAAACCGCGACGACGATCAGATATCTACAGACAAACCGATTCGGGTGTTAGTGATAGATGACGACGATGTTGATCGCGACCGCATCGGGCGCTTTATAAAAAAATCCAAAAGACCGTTCACTGTCGTCGCCGCCGCCAGCGGCCGCAGCGCGCTGGCGATACTTCGCGACGCGTCGATCGATCTGGTCATAGTAGACTATCACCTGGGCGACATGACCGGTACAGAGCTTTTATCCGACTGGAACAAGTTTAACATCAACGCCGTCCCCGTCATTATGGTCACCGGCAAGGGTGACGAAGACACTGCCATAGAGGCGATGAAGTTTGGGGTGACAGACTATCTCCCCAAAAAGACGCTCACACCCGAGTCGCTTATTTCTGCGATTACCTCCGCGCTCACCGCTGCGGAGCTTACCCGAAAGTTGCGCGATACCCAAGAGTTGCTACGTCATTTGAGTCTATACGATGCGTTAACACGCTTACCGAACCGCAACCTCTTTTTCGATAGACTAAATCAGATCATACATGCGTGCGATCGAAACCACGGCAGTTTTACCGTTCTAATGATAGATTTAAATCTTTTCAAAGAAATTAACGACAGCCTTGGACACCGTGCGGGTGACGAAGTGCTTAAAACCATCGGTGACAGGCTGCAAGCGACCGCTCGTAAGAGCGACACCTACGCGCGCATCGGCGGCGACGAATTTGCGGCGATTTTGCAAGATGTGCATAAATTGGAACATGCGATCGCTTGCGCCGAAAAGATCGACGCGACAATTTCCAAGGCGATCGTCATCGAAGGCCAGGTCGTACAAGTCGGCGCGTCCATTGGTATCGCACGTTATCCAGAAGATGGTCTAGATCAAACGACACTGATGTCCAATGCCGATTTCGCAATGTACCAAGCGAAAAAGGCCTCTCGTAAATATCAGGTGTACAACCCCAAAGAAGAAACCGCCGTTTCCGCTAAGGCCCATATCAGCCAATACCTGCGCAAGGCGATCAAAGAAAATGAAATCTATATGGAATACCAATTAAAAATCAATCTCGACACCCGCGAGGTGATAGGCGCCGAG
Organism: Gammaproteobacteria bacterium; assembly: GCA_029857925.1. Taxonomy (GTDB): domain Bacteria; phylum Pseudomonadota; class Gammaproteobacteria; order S012-40; family S012-40; genus CAKKRP01. The sequence goes on along the minus strand of JAOUGF010000511.1, from coordinate 920 downwards.
GCCCTCGCACGCTGGAACAGCCCGGAACTTGGCATTGTCGTGCCCAGCAATTTTATCCCCATGGCGGAACGCAGCAGCTTGATCGAGGACTTGACCTACACAACAATAGAGCTCGCGTTGGCGCAATTTGTAAAATGGCGGAACCATGGCCACATCATACCACTGGCGATCAATATTTCCGCGCGTATGTTGGATGACCAACATATAAAAGATTGGCTGCTCGGAAAACTCGCGAGTTATGGCATCGATCATAACTATATTACGCTGGAAATCACCGAGACCGCACTTGCGACCAGCGGCCACGCCGCATATCAACTCTTAGAAGATTTTAGCAACGCCGGGTTGGCTATCAGTATTGACGACTTTGGCAGCGGTTACACGTCATTTTCTTCGATCAGGAATGTGAATATCGCCGAACTCAAGATCGACCGTTTATTTATCGAAAAGATTACCACAGGGAGTAAGGATTCCGCGATCGTGCGTTCCATCTTGTCGCTCGCAGAAAGCTTAGGGATGCGGGTGGTTGCGGAAGGCCTGGAATCGCCGGAGCAATGGGCGCTATTGCAAAAATTGGGATGTCAATTCGCGCAAGGTTTTGGTATCGCCAGGCCTATGTCACCCAACGCGGTGATACAATGGATAGAAGGTAAATCAACGCCCAACGCATAGACGGGACATCGTTAAATCGCAAAACTCTGCTTAACCTTGCCGACGGCTTTGCAGAGATCAATGCAACAGCGTATGCGCGACGAAAATCACTAACACACCACTCGCGATCAACACCGTTTGTTGCACGGTTGCACGCAGCTCCGCGCGCTGGTGTAGGCCTGGGATCAAATCCGCGACCGCCACATAAATAAAACTCGACGCCGCCACCGCCAACACATAGGGCAACACCGCTGCGACCCCCGCCAACGCAA
>JAOUGF010000508.1 GCA_029857925.1 Gammaproteobacteria bacterium | reverse complement strand
TATCACGATACGCTACCCGGAAAATATCGATCAATTCCAAGCGCTGCGTGACATTTTAATCCCAAATCAACGCGGAGGTTTAGTGCCGCTGAGTAAAATTGTTAAATTTGAACAATCGTCAGGATTTTCTACCATACGACACAAGGATGGCGTACGCGTATTGAGTGTCACTGCGAACATAGACAGCAGCAAAATCACCAGTATCAAATTAAACAAATTGGTGGCCGATGCACACGCGGATTGGGTAGGCGACGCCGTAGGAAAGGTCGATATCAAATTCGGCGGCGAGGCTGAAAAGAACGCTGAATCCATGCGCGGCTTAGCGTTTTCCTTTTTGTTCGCTATGGTAGGAATTTTCTTTATCCTTGCGTTGCAATTCAATAACTTCAGTTACCCGTTGGTCGTCATGTTGGCCATTCCGTTTGGCGTCATAGGTATTATTGTCAGTTTCTATCTACACAACGCGTTTTGGCACCCAACACCGCTTTCGTTTTTTGCGTTCATGGGCATGGTCGCACTGTCAGGCGTGGTCGTCAACAGCTCATTGGTATTGTTAGTCTTTATTCAGCGCGCGCTACAAGAAGGCGTACATTACGTCGATGCGATTCTGCAAGCGGGTCGGCGTCGATTAAGGGCCGTTGTGTTGACTTCCGCGACGACCGTTTTCGGTTTATTACCCACCGCTTACGGCTGGGGTGGATCCGATCCATTTGTGGCACCTATGGCACTGGCGTTGGCATGGGGACTGATATTCGCGACGTTAATCACGTTGTTGATGATTCCAGCGATTTACGCGGCGGGTGTCGATGTTAAAGTAATGTTACGCGCATTTTTATCAAGATTTCAAAAAAAATAGCCATCTATCGCAAGAAGTAATTGAGTGTGTTTTTGACGGCGGTTGAGCGTATACAGTTGCACCGCAATGTAGGTGTTTCTAATTTGTAATATGTAGAATGGCACAATTTGCAGTTTTGCAACCGTAAATTTTACTCTTTCTAAACAAGGAGCACAGGGATGATGAGGCTGATTTTTTCTTCGATTTTTTTGTTGGGTTCAACCGCTTGGAACGGAACGACCAGTGCGGATGGCGGAGTTCTACATTATACGGATCGTTCTGCACAATTGGGTCTAGATATTTCCCCCATGGGTACCGATTCTATCGGTATCGGTGTTGTTGACATTGATAATGACGGCGATATGGATATATTCGTTGCTGAAGGAACGGCCAGTCTTAATGGCCGACAAAACCGATTATTACTAAACGACGGTCGCGCCAATTTTTCCGACGCCTCATTGACACATCTGCCACAAGTGCAAAATAACAGCGCCGGTGTCGCATTTGCCGATATGGATGGCGACGGCGACATGGATGCAATTGTCGCCAACTTAGGTGCGGAGCAGCTTCTGCTTAATCAAGGCGACGGACACATGGTGGATGTCAGTGCGACGAACCTTCCTCCATCGCTGGATTTAATGAGCGACATAAGTGCACAAATAGTTGTACATGATGTCGACGGTGACGGCGACCCCGATATCTTTGTTGCCAATGAAATTCCGTTTCCAAATCCTCCCGTCAACGGCGCGCAAAACCGTTTGTGGATCAATGACGGTAGCGGCCACTTTCGTGACGAGACCGCACAACGTTTACCTGCCGTTATCGATCAAACTGCCACCGCGGCCTTCGGTGATGTCAACGGTGATGGAATGGACGATCTAATCGTCGCAAACAACGGACAGAACAAAATATTGATTAATACCGGAGAAGGACATTTTGTCGACGAAACGATTCAACGTCTGCCTGCATTGTCGGACAGCAGCCGAGACATCGCATTGGCGGATATCGATGGTGATGGAGATCTAGATTTGTTATTCGCGAACAGCCGTGAACAACAGGATCGCCTGTATTTTAATGACGGTCAGGGTAATTTTACCGACGTCACGCGCACTAATTTACCACAGTCCACAGTATCTAGCACCAGCGTGGCGATGTATGACGCCGATTGCGACGGTGATTTGGATGCGATTTTCACAAGCTTAAAATCAGGTCAGCAACATGATTTATTGGGCGCGCAAAATCGCTTATTGTTAAACACAGGTCATGGTGTGTTTGTAGAAATGTCAACGCTGATGCTGCCCGCCCTCGACGACGTAAGTTTTGATGTTGCGGTGGCCGATTTCAACGGCGACGGTCGCAAAGACATTGTGGTCAGCAACGGTGCGGGCGGTAAGGAGACTCTGTTACTGGCAGGCGGAAATAAATCCAGGGAGTTAGTAAGTTTGGATACCGCATGGAAAAAGGTACTGACTCCCCGCTGCCGGTAAGACATAACATTCAAGCCGGGCAGTCACGCGAATTGACTGCCCATTTCAAATGCACAGACGCAAGACTCAATTGCGGACAATGTTGAATGCGATCTAAGGCATAGGGTCAGATACCCTCTCGTAGAGTATCTTTTTTACATATGATTTTTCCTGCCAGCCAACGGTCTTTAGGGTACCTCTAAAAATTCGATCA
>JAOUGF010000507.1 GCA_029857925.1 Gammaproteobacteria bacterium | reverse complement strand
GTCTACAAGGGCGATTTTTTCACGTAAATCGGACTTTTCACGCTCGACCAGCGCGATCGCATCTTTCAGATGTTGCTGTTCTTCAAACGCGTCCAGGCGATCAAACCCGGCGTTTTTGCCGCCCAAATAATACAAGACCCAGCTCGTAATCAACACTATTCCGGCGAGCGCGGCGCGCATGCCCCATGACCGCAACGGGTCATAGGTCTTGACCACCAACTTTCCAGACTTCATGCGCTTGACGGCAGCAACCATTCCGACATCCTTTTCCGTATGTCGGCACAGGGTACGGCCTGTCCAACGCTACGGGCTCAATGCAATTCCAGTCAATCCCAGGGTCTCCGGCAACCCGAACATAATGTTGAGATTATGTACGGCTTGGCCTGCCGCCCCTTTCACCAAATTGTCGATCACCGACAACACCACCACCGTGTCGCCGCCTTGCGGACGATGTACGGCGATCCGGCACATATTGCTCCCGCGTACGCTACGCGTCTCTGGGAGACCTCCCATCGGCAGAACATCGACGAAGGGCTCATCCGTATAGCGGCACTCGAATAACTTTTGTAAATCGACGTCCGTGCGCTTTAATTTCGCGTACAGCGTTGCGTGGATACCACGTATCATCGGCGTGAGGTGCGGTACGAAGGTTAACCCTACCGGCGTTTTGGCCATTGCCGTCAATCCCTGACGGATTTCCGGCAGGTGACGATGTCCTGACACCCCATAGGCCTTAAAGCTCTCGCTCGCCTCACACAATAAAATACCCACTTCGGCCTTACGCCCCGCCCCGCTGACCCCCGATTTGCAATCGGCGATTAAATGTGAGGTTTCGATCAGCTCCGCTTCGAGTAACGGTAACCAACCTAACTGCACGGCAGTGGGGTAACATCCTGGATTCGCGATCAGGCGCGCGTCGCGCACTGCCGCCCGATGTACCTCGGGGAGGCCATAAACGGCCTGCTCTAAATAATCGGGGGAGGCATGAGTCATGCCATACCATTTTTCCCATTCATTCCGGTCACGTAGACGATAATCCGCCGCCAAATCTATCACCCGCACACCAGCGCGTAATAACTCGGGCACAGTTTGCATGGCCGTGCCATTGGGGGTTGCGAAGAACACCACATCGCAGGCGGTGAGGGCCTGTGTGTCGGGTGCGGTGAATTTCAGGGAGACATGGCCGCGCAGATTGGGGAACATGTCACTGACCGCCATCCCCGCCTCGCTACGCGACGTGATGACCGCCAATTCCACTTGTGGATGGGCTGCCAACAGGCGCAACAATTCCACGCCCGTATACCCCGTGCCGCCGACGATACCTACCTTTAACATGTCCTTCACCTGTGTTTATACACTCGCAAAAACGTGACCACAGTTTAGTGGTTTTGACGCGAGATGGGTAGAGGCGGACGCCCGCCGCACCCTGCGCGGATCAGCGCGCCGCAGAGGTAGTCCACGACGGCGTCCAGTTGTGCGGTGTCAAACACATAGCGCCACGCGGGCATCGCGCTGCCGGGCACACCCGTTTCGATACGCGCGCGCAACGCCGCTCGCGCACCCTGCGCGCTGAGTTTCAGCGCGCGCAGGTCTGCGGCATGGGGTTCGATAAATTGCCCTATCCAGTTGCGCCCGCTGCCGTCGGCACCATGACACATCGCGCAATTTTGTTGGAACAAGGTCGCCCCCGCCTGCAGGCTGGGCGGTACCGGTGGCGCGCTACGCACATAGGTGCTCGCAGCGCTGGCGCTGTCTATCGTTTGCGGCGTCACGCCATTGCGCGGATAGGACAACGGACGCGGCGAGAATTCCACTGCCCCGGCGTCGTCGCGTTCGTGACAGGTGATACAACTGGAAAGAAACAAGTCCCGGCCCGCGCGCTGTTCGTCACTCAGTTCGACCAGCGGCACGCGCAGCGACACGCGGCCGTCTACAAACGGATAGGCGCTCGCGTAACGCTGCGCATGGTCGTACCAACCGTTTTCGGGGGAGTGATAACGCACTGTGCGATGCGTTTTGCGATCAACAAAGGCCGCGCGTACAAATGCTCCCACGGCCTTAATCTGCGCAGGGGTCAAACGCGCGGTAAACGCCTGCATCGCGCTGCCAGGTATGCCGTTTGTCACCGCGTGCGCGATACGCGCGCTGCTCAATGTACGAGCGTTTTTCGCAGTAAAATCGCGCGGCGGTGGGTTCAGATAGCGCGCCGCAACGGTGCGCGCATCGCCGTTGTATCCATGACAGAAATAACAATGTTCGTTATAGACCCGTTGCCCGGTTTCAACCAGGCTCACTTCATGGGCGGTGTTTTTTTTTTCGTATGCACGAAGCTCTGAAACACATACTCGGCGACATCGGCGATTTGTTGGTTCTCCAATACGTTGCCCCACGCGGGCATCACGGTGCCGGGTTTGCCGCGACGAATAGATTCATACAGATGCGGCCGATTGAATAATTGGCGCGTCTCCGCGCTGGTGAAATCACGCGGGCGCGGAGTATTAAACTTTGCACGCGGG
>JAOUGF010000506.1 GCA_029857925.1 Gammaproteobacteria bacterium | reverse complement strand
GCTACATCGGCCTTAGCGGCAACCCAGCAGTACGCATTGGTCGCCACTTATCCTCGGCAATGGATTTTGACCTATAGCGAATCGTTTCGCACCTGGCGTTTTGAGCTGGCGCTCATTGATAAAGTCCCAGTCACCACCACCGACTTACGAACCATTGCGGTGCAAGCGGTCGATTGGCTGTTCGGCGCGGATTTCTTCACGCCAGACCCCGGCACTACCTTATATATGACGCTCAGTGGCCGCCGGTTAGGCAGCCCAACCGGCGTACTTGACCGTGCACAGGCCACGCGGATCAGTGGAAACATCAAAAAGATTGCGCTGGATATCCCCTGGCGCCTCGACTTTTTGTTTGCGCTGGGCCTAGATACCTATGACGTACACTTGGCACCAACGCTCACCTACACCGGCACGCGCCAGTTTGAAGTCAGCGTGACTGGCCATTATTTTTACGGCGACAGCTACACCGAGTCAGGCTATCACATCGGACAAAACCTGATAACCCTCGGTTGGCAAACACATTTTTAGGCAGATCACACACAGTTAATATAGGTTTAACCTCCCCTCCTTAACATCCCTGCTACGCGCGATGAACCTTTAAAAACGCGAGCCAGCGCGAGTCAGTATGGGGTAGGTAGCGCTTTTGCCTTTAACCCGTGCTTTTGTTAGACTGCGAGCGATTAAGCCTGAAAATTCTAGCGGATGAAGATGATACCCATGCGCCCAAACTTACTGCTATGCCTGACCTTTTCCTTATACGCCTGCGGGGGCGGGGGTAGCAACACATCCGATCCCCAACAAGAAGATCACAGTGGGCCGGAAATTGTCAGCGATACGATTAACCCAAGCAGCGCTGGCACAGCTCCGGTCGCGATAAAAGACTTCGCGCACGTACAAATCACGGTCGTGTTCAACGAACCGATCGATCGCTCTACGTTAGTTTCCGCCATCGGCCTGACCAGCAATGCGGCCGCGACGCCGTTGTTGAATGCCGAAGACATCGTCTATACCGCGACCCCCCCCACCGTGGTCGTATCACCCAAAAACTTGAGTGAAGGCGCGTCATACACCTTCAAGATTACCACCGCATTGAAAGATGTTGCCGGAAATCGCCTGGTAAAAGAAAAAACCAAGTCCTTTACCACCGCCAATAGCGCCAAAATATTCGCGCATGTCACCGGGCTCGCCGATGGCACGCAATTCATGCTGAACCCAAACCTTTCCGGTGGTTTGGGTGGCGCGGTAGCGGTTGGTAACGGCGACACCCTGGTTGCCACCAAGTTAGACGTTGGCGACACCTATAAAATAAGCCTTACGAATGTCCCTGCGGGGCGTTTTTGCAGCCCCGAGTTGAGCGACGGCGCCGTCACAGGCACCACCACAATTAACATCAGTTGCGGTGACGTACTACCGCGCTATGCCGTTGCCCCCCAGTGGAATGATTATGCACAAACGGCTAACCCCGATACTGCATGCGCAGCGGATACCGCATCGCCTCAAACACAACTGGGCTATACGTCCTGTCTCCATGGCGGTGAACAACGCACAATGAAGGTGCCTAACGCGCAGGCATGCACCGACATTGATATAAAAGCCACTACCGACAATTTTCCGCAACCTAATGGCGTCGGCGCATTCGAGTGGCGTTGTGAAACGCTGAATAACGAAGTCTATGTCACGTCCACTCACCTAAAAGATCAGGCGCGGCTGGTGGATTTGATCGACCTTGCCGATCCCAATAGGCCCAAATGGCGCGAGGCACGCGTCACTGTCACCTACGCGAACAAGGTTCAATACCAATCCTTGCCGTCACGCTGGTGGGCCAACCCGATCAAAAACGCGTCGACCCTCAGCCCCAGTGCGCTGGATGGCACAATTTGGGTGGCTGACCACGCCCAGGCATCCTCCATTACATCGGTATCCCTAAAGGGCAAAAAAGCGGCATTTGTGGTTGAACGAGGGGTCGCCTTGAATAACCTGACAAAGGGCACCCAACACGATGCAATGCAGATAGGGGTTAATGGTTCAGACAATGCCCATTTTCATTGGCTGGAAGGAAATTTCATTGTTACAAGAAGCCCCGGGCAAAACACTGACGCTAACACTGTTCATTATGCGGGGATCCGGATGTATGGACAATATAACGTAATCCGTCACACCACGATCTATGACCAGGGTAATAGCAATGGACTGAATGCGGATAACGTAAGAAATAATCTTATAGAACATGTCAGCATCTTTGGTAGCGGTTTTGCGGGGATATCGCTGATAGGTGATTACAACACACTAAGCGATGTCGCGCTTGGAGGTCATGGCTTCCAAGGGATCAACGCCAATGTGAAAGATACCGCGGGTATGTATGTGTTAGGTGCGCATAACACCTTCACCCATATCAGAAGTCTGGGTAACGCAGGGTACGGGATACTATTGGAGTGCAACTCCACCCGCCCAAACACTTACAATCGAATCGCCTTCGGAACGGTTTCTAACAACCTCGGTGCCGGTCTCGTAGTCAAATGTAAT
>JAOUGF010000505.1 GCA_029857925.1 Gammaproteobacteria bacterium | reverse complement strand
TGGTGGCGATAATAAGGGGTTTGCGACATAACAAGCACCGGACAGTGGGGGAAATTCGGTTTATTATACGTCCTTTTACCTAACCTAGGCCGTAGATTGACAACGCTCGCTGTCGCCCCACCCGAACTCCGCGCGCTGCTCGCCGCCGCCGATCAGTGTGTTTTATGTGGATTGTGCTCGGCGCAATGCCCGACGTACGCCCTTTATCAGACCGAAGCGGAGTCGCCGCGTGGGCGCATCACGCTAATCCAGGCCTTGTTAAAGGGCCAGATATCTCCCGATGACAGCACGCGCGCCTCCCTTGGACATTGCCTAAGCTGCCGTCGCTGCGAGGCGCAATGCCCTTCGGGCGTACCCTACGGACGTTTGATCGACGGCGTGAAGGCCTGGGTACCCGACGCGACCACGCATCGCGCACACCGGTTCACGGCACTGCTGACCCGCTCCGCCGGGCTGCGCGGCTGGATACGCGGCATATTGGGGGCGTTGCCGAACGCGCTGCTGCCGCGTTGGGGCAAGGTCATTAAACGTTATGCGCGCGCGCCCTCCTCAACAACGCGCGCCGCTGCCGTCGCCCCTGTGGCACTGTTCACCGGCTGTATCACCGAACTCGCCGATCAAGCCGCCATCGCCGCCGCGCTACACCTGCTTACGGCCTTGGAGGTGGACGTTGCGTGCCCGCCGTCACAGGTGTGCTGCGGCGCGATCGCATTGCATGCCGGGCAACGCGATCCATGGCTACATGCGGCACACACGAATGCCCGCGCGTTCGGACCCGCGTTAACCGACGTGCTGAGCCTTACCCCGGGTTGCACGGCTAGCCTGCGCGAGTATGCGCTGGTCGCGCAGCCGGAGGTGCAAGCACTGGCGGCCAAGACCCGCGATGTGGGCGCCTATCTGCTGGCCCATCCGCGTTGGTCGCAATTGCAATTCCACACCCTGCCCAAGCGCGTCGGCGTCCACGTCCCCTGCGCGCAACGCAATGTGTTGAAGGATAGTCACAGCACTCACGCATTACTAAAAAGTATCCCGGGTATCACCTTGGTGATGCTGCCCGAACTCCCCGCGTGTTGCGGCGCGGCGGGCACGCAGATGTTGCATCAGCCGCAGCAGGCGCAGGCATTGCGCACACCCCTGCTGGAATTTATGCGCACGCAGACATTGGACATCGTCGTCAGCACCAACATCGGCTGCGCGCTGCATTTGACAGAGGGCTTGATCGCGCACAAAATGAATACGCAAGTGATGCATCCACTCACGTTGTTGGCGGATTTATTAATATCTCCGAGAGACCCGCGCGTATGACCGACAGAGAATACTCCCCATTAGATAACCTGATGATCGAGCTGGATCGCGGGCTACGCACATTGCTGGGTAGCTACGAAACCACCGAGCGCCCGCATCCGGCCGCGCATCTGCCCGAGGCGGAGATGAACGCGGAACAAAAACGCCACGCCGCGGGTTTGATGCGCGTCAACCACGCGGGCGAGGTGTGCGCGCAAGGCCTTTACCAAGGCCAAGCGCTGACCGCAAAATTGCCCGACGTGCGCGCGCAAATGGAACGCGCGGCGTTGGAGGAAAACGATCACCTCGCGTGGTGCGCAACACGTTTGCAAGAATTGGACAGCCACACCAGCCGCTTAAATCCTTTATGGTATTTCGGTTCGCTCGTGATCGGCGCCGCTGCGGGCGCGGTGGGCGATCGCTGGAGTTTGGGCTTCGTCGCCGAGACCGAACGGCAGGTCGAACATCATCTCGATCAACACCTGACGCAGTTGCCCGAAAATGACGCCAAGAGCCAGGCGATCATTGCGCAGATGCGCGACGATGAGATACGTCATGGCGCAGTCGCGCGCGACGCAGGCGGCGCGGAATTGCCGCTGCCGGTGCGCGCATTGATGACCGCCACGTCAAAAATTATGACCACAATCGCATACAAAATTTGAGGTAGTTATGGCCAAATTTTTCACGCAATTGGACGCGACGCACCGCGCATTTATCGGCAAGCAACACCTCTTTTTTGTCGCCAGCGCGCCACGCATAGGCCGCGTCAATGTCTCACCCAAGGGCATGGACTGCATGCGCATCGTAGACGATCATCGCCTGGCCTACCTCGACCTGACCGGGAGCGGCAATGAAACCGCCGCACACATCCTCGATAACGGGCGTATCACGCTGATGTTTTGCAGTTTCGACGGCGACCCGCTGATTTTGCGCGCGTACGGACGCGGTGAAACCGTGCTCCCTACCGACCCGCAATGGCCCGCCTTGTCCGCGCTATTTCCCGACCTGCCCGGCGCGCGGCAGATCATCGTCACCCATATCGACGCGGTCCAAACGTCGTGCGGATTTGCGGTGCCCTTTTACCAATTTGTGGAACACCGCCCGTTGTTATTGCAGTGGGCCACCAAAAAAGGCGCGGCGGGGCTGGCGACTTACCAGCAAGAAAAAAATACGCGCAGCATCGATGGTTTGCCGACACCCTTCGCGGTTAGTTGATGCATTTTATTTGCATCTTATGGG
>JAOUGF010000504.1 GCA_029857925.1 Gammaproteobacteria bacterium | reverse complement strand
TCGCCATCCACGTTTTCCATCGTAATGGCGCCAGCATCCTCATCAAAGGCCGTCACCTGGTAGGGCTCGCCCTTCTCGCTCAAGAAATACCATTGTCCCACAATAGGATCGGTTTCCGTCGTCATGTCTTACCTCAGTTTAGTGTGCAATAGCCCTAGCACTAACGGCCGCGTACATTATCATTTTTAGCGCAAAATCGTATTCGCGCAAAGGCGGCAATTTCAATGCCACAAAAATTAGTCTGGTTGACGAAATCGCTAGGCTTTAAACGGCCCCAAACGTTCAGGTGCGTTTGCCTGAACGTATCGCGCGATCGCGCGGTGAGCTTTTTAACATTTTGACGCGCGGCTAGCAAGGCCCTCGATCGACCGGCATCTGCTAAACTATACGCTATGTAAATTCTGAATAATGGTGAATTGAGTGCTATTAATCTATGACAAAAAGGGGTTTGATATTTTATTGCGTGTTGATGCCCCGACCCTTGTGGGGGCGGATTTACGCGACGCGGTGCTACGCGATGCCAATTTGGTGCAAGTCGATTTAAGGCGGGCGGATTTGCGGGGCGCTAACCTCCTGGGTGCCGATCTGCGCTTGGCGGACTTGCGTGGGGCGGATCTAAGGGGTGCGCTGTTGGGGGGGGCTCAGCTTGGCGGTGCGCAGTTAGACGGGGTGTTAGCAGATGTCGCATTGGGGTAATAAAAAGGCCGGGGTTTAACGCCCGGCCAAACAAGCAGAACGGATTGAGGGAGGGAGGAGGGATCCGTTCTGTAAGACTGAACATCGTCCCTGCGACGCCAAAACTTTAGGTATTAAAGAGGGAAACGCGGTGGATTTGCCCCTATTTTCAAGATGTTTGGTGCCGCTAAATTTGCTGAGCACGGGGGGTTGAACTTTCACGATTTGCCCTTATCCTATGATACGTCGGGATCGAAAAGCGACTAAGCGTCTCGCCCGTCGCCAAAAGTTCGTCTCCAGTTCCCTTGAGGAGTAATATGAAGCGCATTTTTCTGTTTTTAATTACAAACTTAGCCATTGTGGCTGTATTGAGTATCACGCTACGCCTGTTAGGGGTGGAGCGTATCCTTGACGCCAATGGTGTCGATTTAAACCTGAATAATTTATTGGTCATGGCGGCCGTGATCGGCTTTGGCGGTTCGTTGATTTCGCTGGCGATGTCCAAGTGGTCGGCCAAGCGTATGACCGGTGCGGAAGTCATTACCCACCCTGCCAACGGCACGGAGGCCTGGTTGGTCGAAACCGTCCGTCGTCAGGCGATGGCTGCGGGCATAGGCATGCCGGAGGTCGCGATTTTTGATGCCGCCGAACCCAATGCGTTTGCAACGGGCATGAATCGTAACAAGGCCTTGGTCGCGGTGAGCACCGGCTTGTTGCGTAATATGGGCAAAGATGAGGTCGAGGCCGTATTAGGCCACGAGATCAGCCACGTCGCGAACGGTGATATGGTGACGTTGGCGTTGATCCAAGGCGTGGTTAACACCTTCGTAATATTCCTGTCACGCGTGATCGGGCATTTTGTGGATCGCGTGGTGTTTAAGACGGAGCGTGAGCATGGCCCCGCGTTTTGGATCACCTCCATAATCGCCGAGTTGGTGTTGGGCATACTCGCGTCGATGATCGTGATGTGGTTTAGCCGCCTGCGTGAATTTCGCGCGGATGCCGGTGGCGCCAATTTGGCGGGTCGTCAAAAAATGATTTCAGCGTTGGAGCGTTTACGCCAGATGCACGAAGTCCCCAGTCAAATGCCGGATCAACTGGCGGCCTTCGGTATCTCCAGTGGGCAACGGTTGGGCTTCAAGCGCTTTTTCATGTCCCATCCGCCGTTGGAAGATCGTATCAACGCGTTGCGCAATGCGCGTTAGTAAGATACCCCGGTAACCACCTAAAAAGGGGCTACATGGCCCCTTTTTTTATATGCCTAAATTTCCAAATTCGTAGCGCAACTGGGTGTCCGGCGGTTGTAGATAATAACCTTGGATAAAATCCACACCTTCGCGCCACAAGAAGGCCAGGCTACTGGCGTCCTGCACGAATTCCGCGACCGCTTCGCGCTTTGCTTGATGGATGCGGTTGACGACTTCATGTACGCGACTTTGCGACTGCGGGTCTTTGGCCAGTTCGCGGATTAATGACCCGTCGATCTTGACAAAATCTACCGGCAGCACGTCCAAGTAACGTAGTTGGCCGTCCTGCGTACCCGCGTGCTCAATCGCGACACCGCACCCGAGCGCGCGCAACGACAGCGTGGTGGCAAGACAATTTTCAATTTCTTGCATTGCATCGCGTTCAGCGATCTGAAACACAAAATCACGCGGATCGGCGCCGCTGCTGACCAGAATGTCACTGACCCATAAGACGAATTCTGGATTGAACGCGCTGACGGCGGAGAGTTTAATGAAAAATTGATTTTTTACTCCTTCTTTATGCGCCGCGCGCCAATATTGCACGGCCTGCGCGGCCACCCAGCGATCGATACTGGCAAGGTCATCGTCACTGGCCAGGTGCAT
>JAOUGF010000503.1 GCA_029857925.1 Gammaproteobacteria bacterium | reverse complement strand
GTCTAATGCCGCTTGATTGCTTTCGCAAAGTTCGCGCGCGATATACAAGCCCAGCCCGGTGCCTTGGGTGTCGGTGGAAAAAAACGGCTCGAATATCTGGGTCGCGGTTTCGGGGTCTATGCCCTTGCCGTTGTCTATCACATCTAAAAACGGCCCGCGTAATTCCCGCGCGATGCCGCCGCGCAAACGCACCTGCGGTTGTCCTTCTGCGGCGGGGCTGTGACGCAATGCATTATGCACCAGGTTGGATAAGACTTGATGCAAATGCGCGGGGTCCATGCGCACCTCGGTCTCCGCGGGGTCGATTTCCACGGCTAGGCGCCCCGCTTCTATGCCGTGAGCGCGCGAAAATTCCGCGACAAACGCGTTCAACCAGCGCAGCAATCCGAATAATTCCGGGCGGGTGCGGTCGCGCCGTGACAGTTGCATGATGCTCTCGATGATGGTGTTCACGCGTACCGCTTGTTCACGAATGATCTGGGTCATGCGCTTGTCGGCCGGTTGTAAGGTCGGTGATTCTTCTAATAGTTGGCTGGCGTGGCTGATCGCGCCTAAGGGGTTGCGGATTTCGTGTGCGATGCTCGCGGTGAGGCGGCCCAACGAAGCGAGTTTGAGGTGTTGCGCTTGTTGGGTTAATAGCGCGCTGTCCTCTAAAAAAATCACCATGCCTTTGTTTTCACCTAGGCCCAAGCGCGCGAAGCGCGGCAGCACCTTGACCTCGCTCTTGGGGGCCTTGAACGGCGCGGGTGTAAACTCATTGTCGGCGCGCCAGCGTTGCACAAAATCGAACAATTCCGGTGAGATCGCTTCTAATGTGCGCAGATATTGATTGATCGGTGTGCCGAGCAAATACCACGCGGACTCATTCATCAGGCGGATGTGGTTGTGTTCGTCGATGACCAACACGCCGGACTGCATGCGCCGGATAATATAGTCATTGAGTTGCGCCATATTGGCGAGGTCCATGCCGCGTTGTTGCGCGAGTTCTTCGCTTTCGCGCACGCGGCGTACCAGCACGTGGCCCAATAGCGCGGTCGCGAAATAGACCGACCCCAATAGTCCCGCTTGCGTAAATTGCGGCGCAAAATCCAACCAATACGTGCCCAAGGTTTGTAGGCCAAGCTCCGCAAGCGCCGCCGCTGCGGCCATCGCGACGGTGGCGCGGCGGCTGAGCACCACGCTGCCCCCGGCGATCACGACGATCAACAACATACCGACACCGCTATTGACGCCGCCGCTGGCGAACATGACTAGACTAATGGCGACGATATCGGCGGCGATTTGCAGCGGCGGCTGCAGCAGCACGCTAGGCCTGCCTTGGCGCAACGCCCAGGTGACGGCGGCGGCGGCGCCCACGTAGGTGACGATGACGAGGCCGTATAGGATCGGCAGCACGTCACCGAAGGGTCGCGGGGGTTGCAACAAAAACGTGGACAGCCACAACGCGCCGAGTAAAAAACGATAGCCGTTGAGCAGCCGCAATGCGCGCCAAGTGTCTTGTATTCTATGGTCAAAGGGTCGTGCAATGACGGGTTCAAGGCGGGTGCCGGTCATCTGCTACACCATCGTCCGGTACGCGGGTAAACGCGTAGTACAAGCGTTTACCGGCATAGGACAAAAACGCGGGACTAGAATATGGTCGGGGTGAGAGGATTCGAACCTCCGGCCCCTGCCTCCCGAAAGCAGTGCTCTACCAGGCTGAGCTACACCCCGAATGCGGATCAGATACCGTGTCATCTTGGCACAGTCTCTGTGTACCCCTTCAATAACGCCGTTGTACCGCGAATTCGGCCAACAAACGCAATGCATCCTTGTAAGGGGAAGGCGGCAGACCGGTAATGGCGGATAAGGCCATTTCGGCTTCTGCGCGAGCCGCGCGCGCAGTGTACTCTAACGCCCCGGTGGTTTCAATGGCCTTCATGACGGGCTCGATATATTCCCTGCCACCTTTTTGGATCGCCTCGCGCACGACGGCGACCTCGGCGGGTGTGCCGTGGCGCATCGCGTAAATCAGCGGTAACGTGGGTTTACCCTCGGCCAAGTCGTCGCCGATGTTTTTGCCGATCTGCGCCGCATCTGCCGCGCCATAGTCCAATACATCATCGACCAACTGAAACGCGGTGCCTAGATGCATGCCGTAACGCGCGATGTCTTCTTCCTCGGCACGCGGGCGGCCGCACAGCACGGCACCGATGCGGGTGGAGGCCTCAAACAGCTTCGCGGTTTTGCAGCGGATCACCTGTAAATAGCTGTCTTCGGTGGTGTCCGGCTCGCCGCAATTCAGCAATTGCATGACCTCGCCCTCGGCGATGGTGTTCGTCGCGTCGGCCAATATCTCCAGAATGCGCATATTGCTCGGTTCGACCATCATCTGGAACGCGCGCGAATACAGGAAGTCGCCCACCAAGACCGCGGCCTCGTTCCCCCACAGCGCATTCACGGTGTCGCGGCCACGCCGCATCTCGGAGGCATCGACGACGTCGTCATGCAACAAAGTGGCGGTGTGTATGAACTCAACGACGGCGGCCAGCGTGATG
>JAOUGF010000502.1 GCA_029857925.1 Gammaproteobacteria bacterium | reverse complement strand
CGAAAAGTCCGGCATCGTGCTGGACGAATACCAGCAAATATTGCTGTATTTCGCCATGGCCGAATTGCCCGATGCCCGTTTCGGCGACAAGCATTTCACGCACAACAACACCCGCTACGATCTGGATTGGGGCCAAGCGCAAGCGAACAACTCGGAATTCTTCCGTCTGCAAGCCGTCGAGCACCGCCTGGCCTGTGAACTGGTTAAACGGGTCAAGTCCCGTGTACTGCCCGCCGCGCTTACCCAACAACTGGTGTTCAATCTGGCGGAATCGCCCGTGCAACACGCGGCATTGGAATCTTTCATTGGCCAAAGCGGTCTGTTACAGGTTAAAAAACTGACCTACCATTATGCGGGCATCGCCGAAGAACATTTGCTGATCGCCGCGCAAACCTTGTCCGGCCGAGTGGTCGCGGATCGTGTGGTCGAAAAATTACTGACCGTCCCCGCCCAATTGCATACCGTCGATCAATCCAAACCGGATATCAACCTGGAACCCTTGTTCGATCAATTGCTGGAAAGCAAGAAGATTGAAACCGAGGCCAAGCTGCAAGATTACTTTGAAAAAGAAAACACCAAGCTAGAGCGATGGGCCGATGATCGCCGCCGTGCATTGGAAATGGAAGTGAAAGAGCTCGATGGCCAAATCCGCGAGATGAAAAAGGCGGCGCGCGGCCTTGCCAACCTGCAAGAAAAAATCGATGCCCGCCGCCGGATCAAACACAAGGAAACCGAGCGCGATAACGCGATGGTGGCCTATCAGCAGGCCAAGAAAAAAATCGAAGAGGACGAAGACAAACTCCTAGATGAAATAGAGGACAAACTAAAGCCGCGACACGCGATCGAAGACCTATTCTGCGTGCCGTGGACATTGACCGCCAACCGCCAGAACACGCCCCACTAAGGTGCAACGATGAATCGGGAAAAATTGGTCAAAGACTTGATCTATCAAATTCGCCTTGGCGAGGACTCGCGCTTTGAGTACAAAGACGTGCACATGCAAGGCAACGTCATTAAGGGCCCTAGCCAAAAAGACCTGGCCGACGAAATGGCCGCCTTCGCGAATACCAAGGGCGGATCGTTGACCTTGGGTGTCAACGACAAAACGCGCGATATCACCGGCATCGCGCAAGAACATATCGAACAAGTACAGCAATTAGTCACCCGCGCCAGCCAAGACAACATCGAGCCGCCTTTGCAACCGTTTGTGCAACTGGTCGAACTGCCCAATCGCGATGGCGAACTGCGCATCGTCATCCACATACAAATCGACAGAAGCCTGTTTGTTCACAAAAGCAATGGCCGGTATTATCACCGTGTCAACGAATCCAAAAAGGAAATGGCGCCGGATTTTCTGCACCGCTTGATGATGCAACGCAGTCAGGCGCGCTTGATACGGTTCGAGGAACAAGCCGTGATGGGCGCGGCGATCGGCGATTTAGACGCCAGTCTGACGGAAAAACTGACCTTGTCTAACAATCAGCCGGTGGGTTTGCAATTGCGCAAACTCAAGATCATTGTGAAGGGCGAAGACGGCAACGAGCACCCCAGCGTGGCCGGTGTGCTGATGGCTACGCGCGACCCACGGCTATGGTTGCCCAACGCCTACATCCAATGCGTGGCCTATCGCGGCGAGACGCGCGACGCCAACGATCAAATCGATGCGCAAGACATTACCGGCCCATTGGATCAACAGGTCTTGCAAGCGCTGGCCTTTGTCGAGCGCAATATGAAAACCGCCGCCAAGAAAAACGTAGGTCGCGAAGACTTGCCGCAATACAGCATCAAGGCCCTATTCGAGGCCCTGGTCAATGCGGTCGCGCACCGCGATTACGCGATATACGGCGCGAAAATTCGTTTGCACATGTTTAACGATAGACTGGAACTGGCCTCCCCCGGCGCCTTGGCCAACACCATGGAAGTAGACGACCTGGAGATGCGCCAATCCTGCCGCAACGAATTGCTGGCGAGCCTGCTCGCGCGTTGCACCGTGCAGCACGCGGGCCTTGCGCGTGCGCTAATGATGGACAAGCGCGGCGAAGGCGTGCCCATCATTTTAAACGAATCGGAAACACTCAGCGGCCAACGGCCGGACTATCAAATGGCCGGTGAGGAATTGATGCTCACGATTTATGCCGCCAACCCTAAAACCGATGATCGATAAACGCGACAACGCGAGCGGACTGAACAGGATGGATGACAACGACATGCAGACCACACAACTCGATGGCGCCTCCCTCGATATCGCCGAACAACGCAAGCGCGAACTGAAACAGCTCTTCCCCGGCGCGTTCACCGAAACCCGCAACGACAAGGGCGAGTGCTGGTATGTCCTCGACCCCAACAAGGCGGGCGATGAGGTATCCTGAAAACCGTAGACACGCCGACTGGTTATAATTGAAGCCATTGGAGCGTGAATTTATGAAAAGACAGCAAAAGCATTATACGCCTGAATTTCGGGCCGAAGCGGTAAAATTGGTGTTAGAGCAAGGGCTTACGCAGGAAGAAGCGGCGAATCGCTTGTCGATGCCCACGGGGACGT
>JAOUGF010000501.1 GCA_029857925.1 Gammaproteobacteria bacterium | reverse complement strand
CAAACAATCTCTAATAACAACTCTGTGTGTCCTCTGGGGGGCGGCGCAGGGGGGGTGGGCAGCGGATCTCGACCTAAAAGAGGCGGAACGCATCGCATTGGTACGTGACCCACTGGTCGCGCAGCAACAGGCGCGCGGTCAAGCCAAGGTAGAGGAGGCGGTGGCGGTGGGCCGTTGGCCTGACCCGACATTAAGCTATGGCGTGCAAAATGTTCCGGCTGCGTCCTTGGCCATGGATAAGGACCCCACGACACAAACGATGCTCGCCATTGCACAGGAAATTCCTCCGCTAGGTGCGTTAGGACATGCCGCAGAGGCCGCGCGCAAGCAGGCGGACGCCGAAACCAATTTGGCGTTGGATCGCGCGCTGAGTGTGGTGCGTGATGTGCGCAAACTGTGGTTGGACGTCTATTTTTACAATCAAGCCGTGGCGTTGTTACAGGAACGTGTGCAAACCTATGAGCAATTGTCGAAGACCGCGCAATTTCAATATCGTTCCGGCAAAGGAGAACAGCAGGACGTGTTGCGCGCAGAATTGGAGTATAACTTGGTGCGTGAGCGGGAAATGGAATTTCAACAAAAGTTGGAAGAATCCTTGTCAGCATTGTTGCGTTGGTTAGGCGACGATGCACAGGGCCGCAATCTCGTCACCAGTTTCCCGCCGATGGCAACCGTGCCGACAGTAAAACAACTGGAAGATCGCCTGGAAAATCATCCCGCAATGCTTGCCGCACAGGCCCAGTTGGACGGCGCTAGGCAGGCGGTGAACGCCGCCAAGGCGAGGCGTTGGCCGGGGTGGATGGTAGAAATCGGCTACGGCAAGCGCAAGGCCACCGACGACGCGATGGTCAGCGCGTCATTGCGCATGGATTTGCCGTTATTTCAATGGGGGTTACAAAGTAAAATGATAAACGCGCGGGGATATGATGTGAATGCTCAGCAGGGCGGTCTGGATGCGCGACGGCGCGATTTGCGCACGATTTTGGATGTGAGCTTTGCGGCATGGACGCGGTTAGGGCAACGGTATGAACATTTCAAAACCATCGTTGTGCCGCAGTCACAACAGTTGGTGGAGGCCGCGCGACGTGGCTATCAAAACGGGACAGTCCCGTTTTCTGACGTGGTGCGTGCGCGTACGCAAGAGCTGGATGCGAACTTAGAAATTCTGCGCATTAAAGTGGAGCGCGGCAAGGCGCAATTTGATTTGCTGTATCTG
The DNA here is from genome assembly GCA_029857925.1 of Gammaproteobacteria bacterium. Lineage (GTDB taxonomy): Bacteria > Pseudomonadota > Gammaproteobacteria > S012-40 > S012-40 > CAKKRP01. The sequence goes on along the minus strand of JAOUGF010000501.1, from coordinate 1,330 downwards.
ACGGGTGACGCCACGTGATCGCAAGGTTTAAAAAGAAAGCGTTGTTAGTAGGTATTGCGCATACATGGCGCTCCGCCTGGGTTTGTGCGGCCGTCTTGATAGTGCCGGGTTGGGTACTCGCGGAGGACGCGCTGGAAACAATGGCGCCGCTCGAAACTCTGGAAATTTCACGTCCTCCGAGTGATACACAAGCTCTAACCATACCGCCGCCGTTACGCTCGTTGCCGACGCCTGAGCCCGAACAACGCGTTGAGATGCCGACCACACCCGCGCCCAATGAACTCGACCTTCCTTCGGCATCGTCGTTGTCGGGTCGTTTTGAGCGCGCGTTGACAACCGAAAATGAATCGCGGGACGTGCTGTCGCAAGACCGCTTTGCGGTACCTGTCGCTCCACCGGAAACCGCACCCCCCCCGTTTACCGCGCCGGTGCCGGATAGGCCTGTACTGGCTAAAGAACGCGCGCCTGCGGTGAGTATCCCTGCCCCGCGCACGACCCCGATAAACGCACCTGCGGCGCCCCAGCGCGACAGCGTCTTGCGCGACCCGGCACCGCGAGAGACGGCCATCGAACACGCAAAAAAACATCAAGATCCTATGTATGTGTGTCCTATGCATCCCAGTTTTACGACCACCAACCCCAACGATAAATGCCCGATTTGCGGTATGAACGTCGTGCCCATCACCAGTGATGGTGACGCCGAGGTGGTCAAATTATCGCCGACCATCGTCAATGCCTTGGGGGTGCGCACAGAAAAGGTCAAACGGCGTAATCTCTATCGTAAAATCAACAGCGTCGGCATCGTAGACTACAACCAAAATAAAATGCGCAGCATCACGTTGCGCACCGAGGCCTGGGTCGAACGCTTACGCACCAAATCCGTCGGTGAACATGTGCGCAAGGGTGACGTATTGTTTGATGCCTATTCCCCGATATTGGTCTCCGCGCAAGAGGAATACCTCAATGCGCTGGAGATCGAAAATGGCAGCGGCAAATTGGTACGCGCGACGGCGCAACGTTTGGCGGCCTTTGGATTTTCCGAGCAACAAATCGCACGTCTGGCTAAGAATCGCAAGGCGGAAGAATTGCTGACCTTTTACGCCCCGTTCGAGGGCATCGTCTCTGAGCTCAATATTCGCGAAGGCGGTTATATTGCACCGTCCACGCCGGTGATGGTGCTTGCCGACCTGTCCACCGTGTGGTTGATCGTGGACGTGTTTGAAAGCCAAGCGTTGTGGGTGCAGGCGGGTTTGCAGGCGGAGGCCACGTTACCCGTGATGGCCGAAAAACAATTGCAAGACATGGTGGATTACGTCTACCCCACGGTGGA
>JAOUGF010000500.1 GCA_029857925.1 Gammaproteobacteria bacterium | reverse complement strand
CGTTGGATAGTACTCACCATTGGCGTTATTTTCGAAATAACTGATAGTAAGGTAATTCCCCGCGCGATCCGAAATTTTATTCAGCGCCCATACCGCGAAGGTTGTTTTGCCTTGTGCTTCTATGGCCGAATCCAGCGTCGAACCATATTCAAAAATCTGACCGGATTTTGTACGTACGGTGAATCCGCTAGCGTTGGTATTGGTCACATATTTAACTTCTTGCATGGTATCTATGCGCGTGCGATACGTCGAACCGGCCACGCCGTACGTCCCCGACACCAAAATCAACCGCTGCCCGTCCAAACAAAACTTATCGTTGATGTCATAATTGACGCTGCCGCCCAAACCGCCATCCACATCCTGCGTCGCCGGGCAGCGCGTGATCGCCGACAGCCCCGCCAACCCCCAGCCCACACCGAGCAAACCGTTGCCGCCCTGACTGTTGTAATTCAACGAAAGATTGGGCGCCATGCCGTTGGTGCCGGGCGGGACGTTGATCGGAATATTGTAGGTCGCCGCGCCGCTGGGCGACACATTGAACGTGCCTGGCGTGCTGCCGACGTTGCTGGTCACCGCATGCGCGGATAACGCAACGCAACTCAGCAATGAAAACAGAAATTTACCGACGAACGAACGCGCACGAAAGTGCGCACGGGTGTGACGTGCGGACATGTTTTTATTCCTCCCAACTCATCCTAAAATAGCTTATTAGCACTCAAATATGTACCCAACCACCTAGCAGGGTGATCGGTTATTTTTTCACATGGCGTAGCCGCGCGATTGGGCACACTGTAATCTCGTGCGAAAAGGCTTGTCAATGGAGGCGGGACGTTCAATTATTTTTTTTCGTTTAATAATGCTTTATCAGAAGTCGAATGGCCGCTACGCTACGGATCAAATTTCACCGGGGCGCACAGATGTCGGGTCTCACTACTGTTCGTTTAAAAAAATTCGCTCGCGCAGAGCGTGTCGAAAAGCGGGTGCCGATACGGCGCGCGACTTCGCAAAAAAAACCCCGCAACGCGGGGTTTTAAATGTGTGAAGTTCGCCGCCCGCCTACGGTACTACGCTGCTCCACACCTTGTAGTCTATCCCAAACTGTTGACGCACCACTTGCTTCCACACGGCGATATCCTTGCCGCCGGGGCTGACCCCCACCTGCGGGCTTAACGCGTATCCTGAGGTTGCAACATCGTAATTGACTATCAATTCCGGTGATCCGTTCCAACCTGGATTCGATCCTGCAGGGGCGGTCTTGTGGTAATGGTTAGACAACACCTTACTGTTCACGCCGTCTGTCGCTAACCACACGACGATCAGATGTCCGGTGTCATCCAAGCGCATAGAGGGCTCAGTCTCCTCCATCGCGGACATCGAAGCCGCCTCGACAGCCATTGAAACGTGCGTGGGGGGCTCCCAGGTATTCACGGTTTTACTGGGCGCAATCTCACTCGCGTAATAATTCGCAAAGACATGGAATTGCACCTCCGTATTCATAACCTCGCGCTCTGTCCATAACACCACCACATCGCCCGCGTTGTTGTAGCTGACTGACGCGTGACCCACCAACTTGTCTGGCATGTTCACGTTATAGTCAAGATTTTCCCACATACCCCAGCTGCCATCCGCATGAGACGCCGACGCAAACAACTCACCGCCCTTCACCAACACATTGCTACTGACTTGCACCACCATCAATGGTAGACCGGGCGCGCCATGCATGACCAAATGCAGGTTTAACGGAGTTGTGCCGACAGGCACATCCTGCCCAGCCTGTATCGCAGACCAGGTATTGTCCACCACACTATTGCTGGCCATATGCGTCTTCCAATGTTCTACGCCGGTCGCGCTCGCTTGGTGCAACCACGCCACCGCCACGTTACCCTCGGCATCCATTGCTACCGACGGTGGCATAAAGTACGGGTCCGCCACGGTCAATGTCTGCGCACTCGTCCAACTCGCAGGGGTATTACCCGATGCGGGCGTATAGCGCTTGGCAACCAGATCACCACCCTCTACCCAAACAACCACCGCCGCGCCGCTGGGCGTCACCAATAAGTGATAATTTTCAGGGCTGGACGCACCCATTTGTTCGGGTGTAGACCAGGTGCTGCCACTGAAGGTATTGAAGTGTAAATCGGCACCGTACGCCCACAGTGCATAAGCCTTACCTTGTGTGCCGTAGGCCTTGATCTGCGCAAAGTCCGCCGCTTTACTCTGCGCCGCCGGCACCGGACTCTTAACAGTCCACGCCTGTGTCGCGCTATCAAAGCGCTGTACTATATCTTCGCCGACCGCAAATTTACCTGTCACATAGTTGAAGCCCGTGTTCTTGCGCAGTGAGACAAAACCGGTGCCATTCTCACCCCAGGCAAGTTCAGGCCCCTGCACCAACGTAATTGCGTTACTCTTCGCGCTCACTGTCACGACATTAATCGGTTCACCCCACGTCCCGTTGATCGCGCCACTGCCACCCCCGGCTAGCGTAGGCCGCCATGCGGTAGTCGTATGGCATACACTACATTCCTCTGTAGTATTTACATGATTT
>JAOUGF010000499.1 GCA_029857925.1 Gammaproteobacteria bacterium | reverse complement strand
CGCAACGGGGAAATCCAACATCTCTGCGCCGGCGTAATCGACCGTTGCGGCGTTGATATTAAACGCCATGGCGGTCGTCTCCAACCCGCTAACCGGACCGGTGACGCTGATGGTCATCTCGTCTACTACGAACGTATCTGCGACATAATTGATCGCGCCAGCCTGCAACGAACCGTCCTCATTGAAGAGGCCCACTACATCCAATACGTTGCCTGCCGCGAGTTGATCAAGGCCGGTAAATGCCGCTGCGGTGCTGCCGCTGCCCACGCTACCTGTATATGTCGTGGTATCGTCGACGTGCACCGTTTGTCCTTGCACCTGCACTGACCCGGTAGTCAAATCTATCGTGTCCACGGTGCCGACCACGCCCGCGCTGACGATCACATCGTCGGCGTCCACCACCGCAGAGCCGCGTGTCAACGTGCCATTGACGGTGACGGTTTGGCCTGCGCGTAAACTTGCGACCGTTAATGCCAACGCCCCGCGCCGTATCGTCGCGGTACTAACATTAAAGCGCACGCCACTGACCGTAATCAGGGTTTGACCGGCACGCGGCCCTGCGGCCGGTACCGACACCGAACCGATAGCACCGCTTGCGGAGAGTGGCAAAGTATTGCCCGTCGCGCGCGCGAACAGGCGCTCAGTGCTCGGCACGAGCTCTACCGGCGGCGGTGGCGCCGTGCGCTTGGCGGAAGAGGAAGACCCGCCATGAGACGGGCTGCCCGCTCCACAGGCCGATAATATAATGCAAATGGACGCGACCGCGCCCAAACGTAGCGTTGGATATTTCATAGAGTAAAACTCCCCACTGCTTGATTATCACCACAGCGACGCCCCGGACGTCACCGTATCCTTTGCACGCGCATCGCGACCGATTGTGAAACGTTCGGTACTTGACCGCGACCCAGCCCTAAAGCAATGTCACTTGTTTTTGGGCGCGCCGAGCAATCCCGGTAGCCCTACAATTTTGTGGATATAATTCTTGATGTACGGAACATGAATGTCTTTAAAGATAGCTCAGGATTATGCATTTGCCAAGGTATAACCTACTGTTTTACTTTATTTATAAATATCTAAAATAGTACTATTTTTAATTGTACGGTTAATACGCTGGCGTAATGATTATTTGGCGCTGGCGCGAACATCATATTCATCGCGTAACGCTCATTGCCCACCGCCACCCACGGCAACGGGGCGATCAACATCGGCACGTGATAGTATTTGGTATATCCTTCGCTTTTCGCGACCAATAACACCGCGCCGGCGTCAATATACCAACGTGATGCGCGCAGGTTCGCATCCCAGAGTCGGTGGTTATAGCCGGTACCGAAATAATTTGCTTGTGTGAAATAGCTGTCGCGATACGTACCGACGCCCCACATCAGATGATGACGCCCCCAGGCCTCGTCAAGCTGCAACCCAATACCGGTATTGCGCTCATTGTAATAATCACGTGGAAGGTGATAAGAAAACCCATTAATTACCATGCTGATATGCGTGTCGCTCGCGATGGCCAATTGCTCAGTTAGCCCTACTATCAGCCATAGTACAGTTAACACCCTGCGCATCGTCGGCCCTGCCACTACATACAGACAACCCAGGTTATCGGCAGGTGTGCAGACGATATAAATAAAAAAACCCGGCCGTGCATTAGCGTGGCCGGGTGAATGGGGTTAACTTAACGCGTTATTGCAATTTCGATATGAGGGTGTAGGCGCCCGTACCGGTGCTGTAATAGTGCCGCACGGCGACATAATATGTGCCCGGCGTCACCGCATAGCTCATGTGAAAATTAAGGCCATAGGTACCGCCACCGTCGTCCTGATAGGTCAATTGAGTGCCCGTCGAATTGAATAAATATCCATAGGTATCAATCGCGCTACTGGTGCTCAGGTCCAATGTCCCTGCACTGACGACATCAATACGGAAGTAATCGTAATCCCCCGCATAGTCGATGCTCGCCGCCGTACTGCTCGTGGCGGCGATCAAGGTCGCAGTGCCTATGGAATTTCCATTTGCATCTGCTGGCAGGGCAGGTGTCACGCTCTGTGTCGCCTGCACCGCATACGCGCCCAAGCTATTGGCACTCACACGCACGTAATACGTACCTGTGATCGTCACCGCATAACTCAAATGGAAGTTGGTGCCATAGGTGCCGCCGCCGTCAGCGTTCGTCGCGAGTGACCAGCCGCTGGCGTCATACAATGTACCCATCGTATCAAGCGTACCTGTGGTCCACACGTCCAGCGTGTTACCCGCCGTCAATTGCACTGCGAAATAATCCCCGTCGTTTGTAAACTCTATCGCGCCATTGACTGCCGTACCACCCACCGTCAACGCGGTGGCCGTAACCAAGCTATTGCCATGGTCATCCGCCGTCGTACGCACCTCCAACGCGTAGGCCCCCGTCGAAGAATAGGTGGAGACCCGCACAAAATAGGTACCCGGCGCTGCGGCATAGTAGATGTGATTATTGGCGTAATACGACGAACCTAACACGACACCTGCGGCATCATAAAGCGTGGTCGCATACACCGGAGATCCCGTCGCCCAGACATCAATTTC
>JAOUGF010000498.1 GCA_029857925.1 Gammaproteobacteria bacterium | reverse complement strand
ATCCCAGCATTGAATACGTCAATCATACGCTGCGCGATGTCAATCTGACGCAGGCGACGATAGACGCGAACCTGAAGGCCAAAAACCCCAACGAGATCGGCCTGAAAAATGTTTTTCTGAGCTACGAATTGTATGTTGAAGGCAAACGCTTCCTGAAGGGCAGCGATATCGCGGTGGCGTTGACACCCAAGGGCGAATCAATGATTAACGTGCCTGCGGTTGTCGTCTATAAGGACATATATAACGCAGTGGGCCCCGTTGCGGAACGCATATTGATGAACCAAAAATCGGTGGCGGTCACGATTATAGCGACACTCTACGGGAATCCCACGGTATATAACGAGGTGGAACAAGGTTCATTGTTTCAGTTCAGTATGACGATGGAAAAGACAGTAGACGTCCCTTTACCGCAAGACAAGATCGACAAGGCCAAAGAAGACGTGAAAAACGCGATTAAGAAATTATTTTGACAAAAGGGCATTTCTAGGAGTGCTACACACATTGAAATGAAAAAAGGCCGTTGCGATGCTCGCTAACGGCCGTTAGTTCATTAAACTTTGTTGTTTACGGCAGGGCTTCAAATAATCCCGCCGCCGCATCACCATAGAGATACAGTTTTGGCGTGGCATTGATATTTAGCAAGGAAATACCGGTTGAGGTTCCGCCGCCGGTCTTGTGCGCGGTTTTGCGGTTTTGCGCGTCCAGCGTAAAGGCTACGCCAATTACTGTGTTGTCGGTATAGTACAGCTTTCCGGTAGTTGGGTTGACAGCAAAATAACCGCGCACTATCTCAGACACCGGTGTATCGGTAGCCAACGTTGTTAGATTCATGCGATGAATCTTATTGTCGCTGGGAGTTGAATAATAAAGATAAGGCTGCAAGCTCACCAACGCGGTCTGGATATGCGTCACACGATAATATGGCACTGTTACCAAGTCATCCACCACACCGGTGCCATCGCTTAATCCGCGGCGGATACGGGTGCTATAGTTACTCGAATAACCGGTTCCGGCGCAGCCGAACCCCGTTGTGTAATCCTGCACCCAATAAAGATCGCTGCCCAGGGTTGTCAGTTCGCAGACATAGCCGCCACCAGTGCTCCAAATCAAACGCTGATTACTGGCGGCGGTTCCATTCCAATCGACTGCATAAATATTACCGTTTGCAGCGCCTACATACAGTGTACCAACGCTTACCGCCAATGATGTGGGGGCGGAGTTAAAGGCAGTAAGCAAGGTTGTGCTTAATATCTCTGTCATTGTGACATTTGTTGCAGTCGCGTTATTGGCATTGTTTACTGCGTAGACCTTATTTAGTCCAGTGTCATAGCCATACAGTGATGCACCATCGGAGGCTAGTATATCCAGAGCGTTGAGCGCTGTTACCGCCTCACTGTGGGGGAGTGTGCCCGCGGTATTGGAACGATATACCGTATCCGCTACACCGCCGGCATTTGTCCAGTAAACATAGGCATTAACACTACCAAGATTCGTTGGGGTATCAATGGCCGGGACATTTGCGCCGCTCACTTGCGTGGCAGCGGCCGCGGAGTTTGTCCAGGATTCTGCGGAGGCAGCGTACTTGGCCGCGCTGACAGACCCCGTCGCGCCTTCGATCAAGGTGGCATTGTAGTAAAGGATATTGTCGTTAGCCGTTGCGTAGGTAATCGAATTGGTTGCACTGCCGGCAGTAAAAGACGCTGTGGCGCTCGCTAAAGGTGTGGCCGATGTCGACGTATCTACGGGCATTGTTGCGCTGCCATACACGTTCATCGTTAAATTTCTCATTGCGTTACTATTCGCGGTTATGTCGAAGCGTATCTGGCCCGCTTGCGGCACCGCGACAATATTGTAGGGTGCGGCGACCACTGGCGTTCCTGTATTATTCGTTGCCACGCCAGCACCCGTTGCGTTCAATGGTACGATGCTTACCGGGTACGCGGTATTGTTCGTCAGTCCTAATATATTAGTTGTCGTCGTCGGAACCGCAACAATCTGGGTAGTGCCATTCGCTGTAACCGATACGGCATCAGCGCCTGGCACAGTACCCCAGGAAATCTGCAAATATTGGTCGTATTGATAAACATAGGTCGCCGTGATTGCACTGGGTGCTGTTGCGGCATACGCGTATTGTGCCGGTAGATAGATCGGACCGGGCACGCTACCAATTTGCAGAAACACGCCACCACTGCTATCTGCGGCAAACGCGCTTACGCTATACGCGTCGCGAACGCGCAGTGACAGTGCGGATGTTGCCAGGTTTAGCGAATATGCCTGCAACGCAGTCCGCCAGTGTAGTGCGCCACTCGCGAATTGCAGGTTTTTAGCGCCATAAAGATAGTCTTGTACCGCCACCGCCGATGTTGGGCTGGCTAAATTCAACTCATAAATGGCATCGGTGTTTGCCTTTATTAGGCTAGGGGCCAGATAATAAAGTTTGCTGTTTGTGCTATCGAGGGTTAGCGCCTTCACGGGATTGGTAAGAAACACGTCACTTACCACCGGTGCTGTATCTATGCTGGCAATTTTTTTAATGCCCACATCCGTTGCAATATAGAGTGTTGTGCCAT
>JAOUGF010000497.1 GCA_029857925.1 Gammaproteobacteria bacterium | reverse complement strand
CTAAGGTCGCCATCATCGAAAAATTTCTGCCCGGCGGCACCTGTCTTAATCAAGGGTGTGTGCCTAAAGAAGCGATATTGCGCTTAGCGCGCATTTTGGGCGACGTGAATCGCTTAGAGGGGCGTGGCTTGGTCGGGCGGGTGCAAGGCGATTTTGTCGCGGCGCTGCACCATCAGCGCGAATTAGTCGAAAATATTCGCGCGACCTTGTTGCCCTGGCTGCGTCAGCTTGGAATAAAGTTTTATGCGGGCAGCGCAAAGGTCGTCGCCGCCGATACGGTTCTTATTACGCCAAACGACCCTTCAACGACCCCCCAAGAAATCATCGCAAAGAAAATCATCATTGCAACCGGCGCGGCGCCGCGGCGTGATCCGGTGTGTATACCAGACGGACAGCGGATTATCGACACGCGTGATTTTATGTTCAATCTCGATCGCAAACCGAATAATGTGCTGTGGGTCGGCGGCGGCGCGATCGGTTGCGAATTGGGTTATGCGATGCGTCAGTTTGGTGTGAACGTGACCGTCGTCGAACAGGGTGATCGCTTGCTCAATCGCGGCGGTATCGCGGAACGCGCCAGTCAAACGCTGGAAAGAAAATTTGCGCAGATGGGCATTAAGGTTATCAAGAATGCGTGTGTCGCGCAGCTTGATAAGTCGTCCGATGACAATATCAAGGTACAATTCAGTGACGGCCAACAAGGCGAGTATGACACGATTTTAGTCGCGGTAGGCCGTGTGCCGCATATCGAGGGACTGGGTCTGGCGGAGATCGGTGTCGAATGCGATGAAGAAGGTTTTATTGTCACCAATGAATACTTGGAAACCACGGTTCCCAATATTTATGCGGTGGGGGATGTCAAACGCGGACCGATGACGGCGAATTCGGCATTCCACGACGCGAAGATCGCGACCTTAAACGCGTTGAACGGAAATCGAGAATTATACAATTATAATCGCGTGCCTATCGTCATCGATACGGCGTTGCCTATCGCGACTGTGGGTTTGAGTGAAGATCGCGCAGAACTCGCGGGGTTTGAGCCGGATGTCGCACGCGCAAATCTGGCGGGTTCAACGATTGCGCGCATACACCATGGTGGCGAAGGCTATATTGAAGTCGTGCATGACGCGGAGACCGGTCAATTGTTGGGTGGGAATATCGTAGGCCCGCAAGCGGGAGAGATGATTAATATGCTCACCGCCGCATGCCAATCGCAGCGCGGTTTGTGGTTTTTTACAGACATGAGTTATAGCCATCCCTCTTGGAACGAAGAACTGGAAAATGCCATCGCGCGTTCCGTCGCGGCGTTTAATAGATCCGAGGAAGAGGTGTTCAGGCCCGGCATTTATGCGATCGACTGACCCCCGCGGGTCTAAGTATCACCTCAATGTCAAAGTAGATGTTCGGATGATTCAGTCGGGCGGCGGTTTTTTTCAGAAAGCGCTACCTGTGACAGTACGCGAGTTTGCGCGCGGATCAATTTGTCCATTATACGTAAGTGTGCAGGGCGTACCTGTAACGCCGCATCCACCCAAATCTCCGCTGAACATTGCAATTCTTCACGTGTCAAAGGTTGATAGGTCTGTTGGACGCGCTGCAACGCGTAGTAGGCGTTCCATAATTTGTTTTGTTGCAGTATGTATGCATCCACCGCGTTTCGACCGGCGCCTCTGTCCGCTAAAACATCTATTAATTTCATTTCGTACAACGCCTCAGCGGAATATAGTTTACCGCCAAGTATCATTTCCTTTGCCGCTTTTGCGCCTATGCGACGGCAGAGCAAATTATATGCGCCATGCCCTGGGATTAAATTGAACAAGGTTTCCGGAAAGCCCAGTTTCGTACCACGTTCTGCAATCAAAACATTTGAAGCAAGTGCGGTTTCGAAACCCGCGCCCAGTGCATCACCTTCAACTAACGCAATGCTGGTGATGGGTAGATGCAGGGATACAGCGTGGTTGTATAATACCGTGACACAATCCATCGCATAGGCAGAAAGTGCGGGGCGTTTCTGTTCGGCTATCAATTCACGAAACAATTGAAGATCACCTCCAAAGCTAAACACGTCTTGGCTGCTGGATGCGAGCACTAAATAGCGGATACCATTATTACTGAAGTGTTCTTTTACCGCATGTTGAAAGCGCATAATGTCGCGCACGAGATTCCACGTAAAACACGGCCGAGGTGTGACTGCCATTGAAAACCAAATCGCTTGTTGCGCTGCGTTATGCCAAATAGTTAAGTTGTCGTAATTGCCAAAATTATGGTTGTCCAGTGTTGCGACGAGTTGATTGACCGACATTTTTGAACCTCATGCAGTTATATTAGATTTCGCTGGGCCTATTCTGCGTGCACACCCAAATAATGAACGACGATGTGTGGATCAAGGCGAAATTCTTATAATTTCCGACATCATAAAACATCATTATATTTACAGAATAACGCATATAGATCGGGTCTGAATTGTACGCTGATTAGTTTATCACTTGGTGAGGGGTGTATGCACATACCGAACGCAGCTTATTAGGGATATTTCTTGTTAAATTACAGGCGCTTCCTAGCGTGTTCTCAGTG
>JAOUGF010000495.1 GCA_029857925.1 Gammaproteobacteria bacterium | reverse complement strand
ACATGGACGTGCATACGGCCGTCAGCGAGGCCCAGCACTACACCTATGAGGCGCTGAAGCAAGGCATGCGTATCGGTATGGGGCAACACATTCCCAACCGCCTGTTTTGGGGCATAGAGGCACAGGGCAGTAATGAAGAGGAGGTCGCTGGGGTATGAGGGTTGCCGGTTTGTACGCGATCACCGCGCAACACACGACCCTTGCCGATATCGAACAAGCCTTAACAGGTGGTGTCCAATGTCTGCAATATCGCTATAAGCAACGCGTAGGCGCACCCGATCCGTCGGTGGTTGCGGCGCTATGCAGGCGTTATCGCGCGACATTTATTATTAACGACGACGTCGCATTGGCCCATGACGTGGCCGCCGACGGCGTGCACCTGGGGCGCGACGACCCGGCCTTAGGCGAGGCGCGCGCGCGCTTAGGAAATCGCGCTATTATAGGCGTATCTTGTTATAACGACGTGCGGCGCGCGGTGCACGCGGCGGCGGCGGGTGCGGATTATATCGCGTTTGGGCGGTTTTTCCCGTCGTCCACTAAACCAAAGGCGCTGACGGCGCCTATAAATGTTTTGAGTGAGGCGCGCGCGCAAGTGGCCGTGCCTATTATTGCGATCGGCGGCATCACACCCGAAAATGCGCATCCCTTATTGGCCGCAGGGGCCGACGCGTTGGCGGTGATCGACGGCCTGTTCGGCCAGGCCGATATTGCCGCCGCTGCACGCCGTTATCGCACACTATTTGACGATTAGATGATTAATTGAGGAGTAAGTACCGATGACCCGTTCGCACGATCTCTTTGTCCAAGCCCAGCGCACCATTCCCGGCGGTGTCAATTCGCCGGTACGCGCGTTTCGTGGGGTGGGGGGTGATCCCGTGTTTTTCGCACGCGGTGAAGGGGCCTATGTGTGGGATGTGGATGGTAAACGCTACGTCGACTATGTAGGTTCTTGGGGGCCGATGATCGCCGGGCATAGCCATCCGAAGGTCATTAAGGCGGTGCAGGATGCGGTCAGCAATGGCTTGGGCTTTGGCGCGCCGACCGAGATCGAGGTCGTGATGGCCGAACGTATACGCGCGCTGATGCCGTCCATGGAGATGGTGCGCATGGTCAGTTCCGGCACCGAGGCCACGATGAGTGCGATACGTCTCGCACGTGGCTATACGCGGCGCGACAAGATCATCAAATTTGAAGGTTGTTATCACGGCCATTCTGATTCGCTGTTAGTGAAGGCCGGTTCCGGCGCGTTGACGTTGGGCGTGCCGACCTCCCCCGGAGTGCCCGCGGCGCTGGCCGAACAAACGATCACCTTGGCCTATAACGACCTCGCACAAGTACGTACGGCGTTTAAAGAAGTCGGTGCGCAGGTCGCGTGCGTCATCATCGAGCCGGTCGCCGGAAATATGAATTGCATCCCGCCTGTCGCAGGCTTTTTAGAAGGGTTGCGCGAAATTTGCGATGAATATGGCAGCGTTTTAATCTTTGACGAGGTGATGACAGGGTTTCGTGTCGCGTTGGGCGGGGCGCAGGCGCACTACAATATCAAACCCGACATGACCACCTTGGGTAAGGTCATCGGGGGTGGACTCCCGGTCGCCGCGTTTGGCGGCAAACAAGAAATCATGCAGCAACTGGCGCCGCTGGGGCCGGTCTATCAAGCGGGTACCTTGTCTGGAAATCCGGTGTGTTTAGCCGCTGGCATGGCGATGTTGGACTTAGTCTCTGCGCCAGGGTTTCATGCCCAGTTGGCGCGCACCGCACAGAGTTTGTGTGAGGGGTTGAGCCATTGCGCGCGGGATGCGGGTGTGCCTTTCGCGACCACCCAAGTGGGCGGTATGTTCGGCCTGTATTTCACCGACGAAAAGACGATCACGCGTTATTCGCAGGCCACCGCGTGCAATGTCGATCGTTTCAAGAAATTTTTTCATGGCATGTTACAACAGGGTGTGTATCTCGCACCGTCGGCGTTTGAGGCGGGTTTTGTGTCAAGCGCGCACGGTAAAGCGGAAATCGACTTGACCGTCGCGGCCGCAGCGGCGGTGTTTAAAACCTTATAAATGCCTGCGAATAAATGGCATAAGGCATGCGATGCCTTGTAGGGGTCTAAGTGAGCGGTTATGATGTCGCGCGATATGCGTGTTGTATCCTACATCTGGGCGGCGCTATTGCAGCGCCCAACCATTCGCTTGACACGGCCATTATCACCTAGACTATAGAATTGGACACGTGGAAAACTGGCTAGACCTACAACCGTTATACGCTTGGATACAAGCACACCCTGCATGGGCCGGCATCTGTGTGATGCTGTTATCGTTGGGCGAGTCCTTGTTGATCTTTGGCTTGATTGTACCGGGCACCGTGGTCATGTTTGGCATCGGCGCGTTGGTCGGCAATGGTGTCATGCCGTTGTGGTCCACCATTGGCTGGGCGATTTTAGGCGCCATATTTGGCGATTACTTAAGCTATTGGCTAGGTTGGTATTATCGCGACCAAATTCAACAGTGGTGGCCCTTCAGTCGCTATCCTGAAATCTTGCGCCGTGGCCAAGCGTTTTTCCAAAAACACGGTGGCAAGAGC
>JAOUGF010000496.1 GCA_029857925.1 Gammaproteobacteria bacterium | reverse complement strand
TGGAACTCCTACGACCGCAGTTGCGGAAAATTCACCTTACAGTTTTGTGCCATCCGTTACGGATCCAGATACGAATGACGTACAGGTATTTTCAATTGAGAATAAACCTAGCTGGGCCACGTTTGACACCAACTCCGGAACGCTTACTGGTACTCCCTCCTTTACCAGTGCAGGTAACTATCCCGATATTAAAATCAGCGTTTCGGACGGGACGGATTCAGTTTCTCTCGGCCTATTTTCGATTACCGTCACTAATATGAATGGTGTGCCCACGATCTCCGGTGTGCCACCAAGGTCTGTTGCGCAAGGTCAAAGTTTTGAATTTACGCCAGTTGCGGTGGATCCCGATGGCGATACGGTGTCGTTTTCAATTAACACTAAACTTCCCGCATGGCTAAGTTTCGACCCCACGACGGGAAGAATTTCTGGCACCCCGTCTATTAACGAAAACGGTACAACAGTGGCAAATATTGTTATTGCTGTGACTGATGTCAATATGGCCAGCGCCCGCCTTCCGGTGTTTTCAATTACGGTGTGTTCGGCGTGTGTTTTGCCAAACGTTCTTTTTACCGACATCGTTTCAGGTCCGACATCGGGCGGTGAAAACGATAATGGCGCATACCTGAACATATTCGGCACCAATTTTGGGCCTACCGCCGGTTTGAGAACAAACACTAAGGTCTTTATCAATGACGTGGAAGTTGCCGATTATAAATTTCTCGGCAATGCCAAGGCGCAACCGTTTGTGAAAAACGGCACCACTATACAACATCTGGCAGTGCAGGTAGGCAGAATAGGTGGTTTGGCACCTGGTGTCGCCGGAGCCATCAAGGTCGTTGTGGCAGGAGTGGCTTCCAATACGGATCATACGTTCATAAATCAACCAGGCGATATGATTTACGTTTCATTGACAGGTAGTGATACTACTGGCGACGGTTCGTTTGCAAGGCCATATCGTAAGGTGCAAGTCGCCACGCGTGATAATCCAGCGTGGAGGGCATTTGGCCCCGGAGACACGATAGTGTTACGGGGTGGCATATGGACAGACGTTGGGGTCGAAGGCCGATTTGTGCGTATAGGTAGAGAAAAGAGCCCAACAGCGCCAAATGGAGCGTTAGGCAATGGATACTCAGCATTTCAGGCCTATCCAGGCGAAAATGTAACTATTGATCTCAAGTATGCCTACGGGAATCATAAGGGCGGATTTTGCGGCCCGCCTAGCGATGACAATGCATTCTCTCACTATTTCGTTTTTTCGGGGTTCAATATACGCGATGATGATCCGTCTAAACCGACGCATAGTGGGACGGGGCCGATCACGTCTCAGTCCTCAGGTGATCACTGGCGTATTGTGAACAATGAGTTGACCGCTAAAATCGGCACGATTACGCAGAAGGCGGGAGCTATTTCGGGCGGGTTTCGAGACGCCGCAATATTGGGCAATAGCATACATGACATTGAAGGTTTAATTGTGGCGTCAAAAGATCCTGCAATGATCGCGATCGGCGAGGATCAAGAACCGCTGATTAATCATGGGATGTATTTTGATAATTATAATGCGCGAGTGGAGGTTGCTTATAACCACTTAAAGGATATATCAGGCGGCAGTGGGCTACAGTTTTTTGGCAATAACGGCTCTGTGTGCGGATTGCCTGGTTGTATGTTGGAAGAATTGAATATTCATCACAATGTTTTAGAGAACATTAGTGGCAAATATGGATTGAATTTCAGTTGGGTTGTGACCAGTGGAACGGTTTACAACAACGTGGTAGTGCATACGAAGTTACCAGGGCTACGACTGGGTTCAGATCATTTTTCCGGCATGAAGGTGGTAAACAATAGCTTCTATGATGTGTCGTATAGCGGTGCGTACCCGGCTGTATTCGTAGACGGTAATATTTTTAACAATGCTAGCAACAGTGATTCAATATTTGTGGAAAATAACATCATTTATGCATCGGTTACCGCGAACGGCTATTATTCCTATTATAATGGCGCGGGTTCGGACAGTGGCGTGTTTATGAAAAACAACCTCTGGTTTGGTAAAGGACTTACTCCCCCAAGTAAGGACGCAGGAGGTAAGTATGGTGATCCGAAATATCTAAGCACTAGCGCGGGTAGCGAGGATCTACGGATCGATACCACTAGCCCCGCCTACAACTCTGCTGTGGTGGAGGCAAGTACCTATATACCCGTCAATGACGCGTCAATACAAATGCGTTCGGGTCCTCTAGATATCGGCGCATTTGAAGTGCAATAAGAGGATCACAAACTGCTGAACGAGCTGGCAAAAAGGTTTGTGCGGTTGTGATGAAAGGTTGAGGCGCTGCTGGTTCACGCCAGCAGTGCCACTAAAATGTACGCGCAAAAATAAAAATAAAGCGCAAACCATTCAATGCAATAACAAATCGCTGTCCCAACGTCTTTGCTGCATACGATATTTACTGGCGGCGATAAATTTTTAGGGCATATTTTCTATCGAACATACCAAATCGAATGGGAACGCCTAAGAGGTGTTCTGTCAGCAGGCCTTTTTGCGGCTTGATCTCGCCGACGATGACCCATTGTCCACCGACC
>JAOUGF010000494.1 GCA_029857925.1 Gammaproteobacteria bacterium | reverse complement strand
CGCAGCCCATCCGCACTCGCTGACCGGGCAGTATCTCAGCGGGCGCATGTGCATCCCCGTTCCTACGCAGCGCAGGGTCGGCGACCCCAAACGCATGCTGAAGATTCGTGGCGCCAGCGGCAATAACTTAAAAGGGGTCAGTGTCGATATCCCGGTCGGACTCATGACCTGCGTGACGGGCGTCTCCGGTTCGGGCAAGTCCACGCTGATCAATGACACCTTGTACAAACACGCTGCCGTCACATTGAACAATGCATCCGAAGAGGCCGCGCCCTGCGCTGAAATCATCGGTCTGGAGCAATTCGACAAGGTCATCGACATCGACCAAAGCCCGATCGGACGCACGCCACGTTCGAATCCCGCGACCTACACCGGACTGTTCACACCGATACGCGAATTATTTTCTGGCGTACCGGAATCGCGCGCGCGCGGCTATGACCCCGGTCGGTTCAGTTTCAATGTCAAAGGCGGCCGCTGCGAGGCCTGCGAAGGTGACGGTGTCATCAAGGTTGAAATGCATTTTTTACCGGACATTTACGTCGCTTGCGACGTCTGCAAAGGCAAACGCTATAACCGCGAAACGCTGGAAATAAAATACAAGGGCAAGAACATTTACGAAGTACTGGAAATGACGATCGAAGATGCATTGGTCTATTTCGAACCGGTGCCGGTCATCGCGCGCAAATTGCAAACGCTGGTGGACGTAGGATTGTCTTATGTACGCTTGGGGCAGAGCGCCACCACGCTGTCCGGCGGTGAGGCTCAACGCGTCAAACTCGCGAAGGAATTATCCAAACGCGATACCGGTAACACCTTATACATCTTGGACGAACCGACCACCGGTCTGCATTTTCACGACATTCAGCAATTACTGCACGTGCTACACCGCTTGCGCGACGCCAACAACACCATCGTGATCATTGAACACAATCTCGATGTGATTAAAACCGCGGATTGGTTAATCGACCTTGGGCCCGAGGGCGGCGACAAGGGCGGCACCATCCTTGCGACCGGCACCCCGGAAGACATCGCGAATGAACCTGCATCGCACACCGGACGGTTTTTGCGGCCGCTATTGCAACAATCATTAGGTGATGCGAACACGGGGACGCTGGGTTAAGGCGTGGAATAAGTCTCAGGGCGATCCGACTTTAGGGCGCCCTGATGCCGTTAAAAATACCAATTCAAACCCAACGCTAATTCAATCGCCGACAAATTCATCGTTCTTAGGTGGGTACCATCGGGCGCCACCAAATCGTACGCAATCGCACCGTTAAATTGCATACTTGTTGATTCCACGGTTGCTACGCGATACCGCGCTTCCATAAATACACTAAGCGACTCCTTGTCACGAAACTCCGTCCCAAGCAGTGCATGGTACCCTATCTTGCTGGTGTACTTGCCGTTTACGTTGGCCCACCCCTTAATGATCAATTCTGGCGAGTTATAGTAATCGAAACCCAAACCACCATACCAACGGAGTGGGCTTTTTAGAAAAACATAATAATTCGGCGTCTTCACAATCAGCGAACCTGAATAATTTATCCAAGAAAAACTCGCATCTGCATCTTTTATAGTTTGATCGACGTGTGCGCTGTTGTATCCAGCGCCGCCCACGATATCCAACATTGTATCAACATTGTATTTAACTTTAACACCAAAACCGTCGGCACTTGCCGGATTTAAATAAACATTACTCACCTCTTTGGTCGTCTGATTAATCGCAGACCCCGCCTTAAACTTGGCGTGACCGAAGCCTAGATAAAAATAGGGCTGCAAAGTAATTTCATCTTGGAAACGTTCAGCGTCTTCTGCCGTGACCTCCCCTATGGCATTTGAACTTAACAGTAATAGTAGTGCCGACAAAAAATACTTTTTCATAATTAACCCTCCCAATACACAAAATATTTATCTATAAATTAAGGGTACCTCTAAAAATTCGATCAGGGGATGCAGCGCTAGGCGGAAAGGGGCGAAAAAGCGCAGTTTACACGGAGTAAATGAGCATTTTTCGATCCTTTTCAACGACGCGATGCGCCGCTCAGCGGATTTTTAGAGGTACCCTTAAACTAAACTATTGTATTTTTCCGCGCATAAGGTTTATCAAAAAATTCATAAAGAAACTGGGGCCTAGCTATATCTCCGATTATTATATCGCAAAATGGTATACCAAAAACTGCTCATCGCGTCGCCATCCTGCGGCATGATATAGCGCTTGAGCGGCCTCATTTGTCACCGCTGTAGATAAGCTGACACGCGCCGCACCCAACTCTTTCGCATACGCGACCGTTGCCGACATTAATTGCTCCCCGACACCTTGTCTGCGCGCAGGCGGCACGACAAACAAGTCATTCAAAATAAAGGTGCGCGCCAAAAACGTTGAAGAAAAGCTCGGGTACAATTGCGCAAAACCGACGGGTGTTTCACTGCTGTGGGCGATAAAAATCGTCGATTCGCCACGATTAAACCTTGCCAATAGGAATTCTTTGGCGGCAGGCACATCACTGCTGCGGCCGTAAAATTGACGATAGCCATCAAACAACTGTGACAATGCTTCAATGTCGCTTACTACCGCTTGGCGA
>JAOUGF010000493.1 GCA_029857925.1 Gammaproteobacteria bacterium | reverse complement strand
CCGCTGTCACTAATCCCACCGTCAAGCGGCTGGCTGCGCGATCCACTTGGTGACCGAAATGATCCAGACGCCGCATATCCAGATTAATTTGCAACGACCCGCGCCGTAAATTGCGCAGTAGCCGCCGTAATTCCTGCGGCACGTGTTGCATGGCCTGCACGGTCTCCGAGACCTCCGAATAACCGCGTTTCAGTAGATTTTCCGGCGTATATCGACGCCACAACAAGCGCTGTAAAAACGGCGTGGTATTGCCCACAATATCGAAATCGGGGTCTAACATACGCCCAAAGCCATCCAGCGTAATCAACGCCTTGAATAATATCGCCAAATCCGCCGGCAGTGTCAGTTGGTGGCTACGCATCAGCGCGGCGAGGTCGCGCAACATAGATGCTAGATCTAGGCGTTGTAAAGGCAACCCGTGGTAGCGATCCAAAAATAGCTCGATGTCCTGCACCAAGCGCGTTGAATTCTCGATGGCGCCGGCATCTTCCGTCCAGTCTTGCACGACATCCAGAATACGGCGGGTATCCCTTTGCATCAACCCCCACAACAGGTCGACGACTTCGCCACGCCGCGTGTCCGACAAATGCCCCACCATGCCAAAATCTATCAATGCCAGGCGATTGTCCGGCAAGTAAAAAACATTTCCGGGATGCGGGTCGGCATGAAAAAATCCGTGTTCCAACACCATTTTCAACACCGCCTCCGCGCCACGCCGCGCGAGCAGTTTCCTATCCAAACCCGCTGCATCCACGGCATTCAGATCGCGACCGTGTATCCCGAGGATGTGCTGTTGTACATTCACACGCTCGCTGGTCCACTGCCAATAGACCTTAGGTATCACGATCGCATCTTCGACGCCGAATTGCGCCGCGATACGTTCAGCGCTCCGGCATTCCATCGCGAAATCTAATTCACGCCGCAATGATACACTGAATTGCGCGACGATTTGCCTTGGTTGATAGCGCCTGGATTCCGGTACCTCGTGTTCCGCGAATTCCGCAAGGCGTTCCAGCAAGCGCAGATCGGCCTCAATCGCCTCCCGCACGCCGGGTCGGCGTATTTTTAGCACGATCGCGGTACCATCTTGCAACTGCGCGCGATGCACTTGGGCAAGCGATGCCGCAGCCAACGGTTGAGAGTCTAGATGTGCGAAAACGGTGTGCGGGTCGGCACCGAAATCGCTGCGCAATTGTTCCAGCAACACTTGAAAATCGACTGCAGGCACCCGGTCTTGCAAGGTTTCAAACGCACGTATCCATTCCGGTGCGAAAATATCCACACGCGTGGCGAGGATCTGACCTAACTTGATGAACGTCGGCCCCAATGCATGCAATGCCTCGGTCAACCGTTCCGGCGATGTTAATGCGGTCCTTTCTGCGCTGTGTTGGCGCTTTAACAAGCGGCCCGCACGTTCCAGCGCGCGCGCCATGCCTAAACGAAACACAATGTCGTCAAAACCGTAGCGCAGCAATACTGATGCGATCTCGTGCATACGGGCGAGATCTCTGCTATTGGTGAGCGCATCCCACCACATCGTCAATCCTTATTCGATTTATCACCACGGCGTAACGAGTCGGCCAAACGGCCTAACGCGTCAGCCGCGGTATTGGCCAAGCCATTGATGAGCTTTGTCATCGTGTCGCTCCCTTTTTGCGCTGACTGCTTGGCCTCCTGTTCGAGGTATTGCTGTAACTGCGCCATCACATCGCGAATTTGCGCGCTCAAGCGCGTGGTGTTGTCGGCCACGTGTGTCGCGAAATCATCCCAGGTGTGATGCGCGTTTTGCTGTGTACCTTGCGACATCGCCGCAACGATCTCGACGAACATTTTTTCAAGCGTTAATAGATCCTCCTTGCCGCGACGCAACTCCTGCTGCGTCACCTGACGGGTGCGCGATGCAGCCTCTTGCAGTGCAAGTTTCAAAGCCTCTGCGCTTGCACTCAACGCTTCTTCTACCCCGCGCAACGCTTGCGCGACAGGAGACGTTGGCGGTGGCGCGGCCGTCGTGCGCGCTTCTTTCACGCCTTTCACCACCGCGCCCACAATAGCACTGATGTGCTCACGATCGAGTTTGCCTTCACGCAAGGCCTGTAGGCTAAGCTCACGTATTTCACGTTGAACATCGACGCCTTGCTCTAACATTCGTTGGGTCAATTTTTGGATACGTGCCGCGATGTCATCCTGAGTCATATAGCACCTCGTTTCAATCTATACGCCTGTCATAGTTTCAGTATAGCCTTTATTCACATCAAGCGTTGCAGGGTGGATACGCGCAACGCATCCGCCCTAGCAAATTCGTTCCATCTTAAAACCGAATACTACAGCGATTACAACAACACCTGCTCTACACCGCCCTGTAATGCGCGATTTATAAACTCATCCGCCCAACGTTCACCGAGCAGACGTTTGGCGAGCTCGACAACGATATAATCCGTTTCCAAACCGGTGTCATCCCGGTAGCGCGACAAGCCTTGTTGACATGCCGGACAAGACGTCAACATCTTCACTTTGCCGTGCGCATGTTGATCGCCGGTCAATGTTTGGATGCCCTTGTGCAGGTGTTCTTGCTTTAAAAAGCGCACT
>JAOUGF010000492.1 GCA_029857925.1 Gammaproteobacteria bacterium | reverse complement strand
AATATGCACGACGCCGACGCCGAAAATTATTTATTGCAACACTATGTGCACCATTCCCATCAATACGCGGCCGCCCCCGGTGATATGGTAAATTCCAATAAACCGGAAAGCGGCCCCGCGGTCGCCGCACCGAATCAAACACGGGAATTGTTCTATAACAAAATCGACCGCGCAAACTCGCCGGACGATGTGTGGCGGTTGGAACAATCGGCGGACGAGACGCATTATGTGTGGGTGCGGCAAAAACGCGCGGGATGACGTGCGTCGCGGCGAATCGTCTTTTACGAAGTGGTTCGTCAGTAAAATCTGTGGGTGAGCGACAGACTGCTAGGTTAAAAATCGTCTTCGAAATTTTCGAGGTATTCGCGCAAGGTCATAAAAAACACCGCGCTATCATTTTGTTGCCCACTGTCGAACTCTATGCCGACACGAAACGGACACCCCGCTTCGGGCTCTTGACTCACACACCACATGACCTTTCCTGCTAATGCCATGGAGAAATCGGTCGAACGAAAATTAAGCGAAACAATCTCCCCTTTGAGCAGGGAAATTGGCATGGAAACCCCCATCCCAGATATTGAAACGTCGTGTACGCGGGTAAATTGGAAAGACTGCCCCCCGGTGTGTAAGTGAAATTCCCCTGGAACACCAGTCCCTTGAATCGCCGCACGCTGATACTTCCGTCGCTCCCCGCGCATACGTGCCTCATTCAGTTGATAGGGTTCAATCCTTGTATCGGGCCTGTATCACAGAAATCTCAGGTAAAATACTGTCAAATGCGTCAACAATTTCGGGTTGGAAATGTGCGCCGCTGCCGCGCCTGATCTCCGCCACGGCGTCATTCACGTTCCACGCCTTTTTATATGGGCGCTCGGAGGTCAAGGCGTCGAACACATCGGCCACCGCCACAATCCGCCCCTCGATGGGAATCTGTTCACCCACCAACCCCTGGGGATACCCGCTGCCGTCCCATTTTTCATGATGACTCAACGCGATAACCCGAGCGGCTTCCAACAAGGCCGAACCCTGCGATAAAATCTCCGCACCGATGCTGGCGTGCGTCTTCATAATCGCCCATTCGTCAGGCGCGAGTTTGCCTGGTTTTAACAATATCGCATCCGGTATACCGATCTTGCCGATGTCATGCATCGGGCTGGCCTGCAAGATACGCGTGCAATGCTCTTCCGGCAACCCAAAGGCCTGGGCGATCAATTGTGAATATTTGCTCATGCGCACGATATGATAGCCGGTTTCGTTATCACGATATTCGGCCGCCAAACCCAAACGCCGCAACACCTCTAACCGTGTTGATTCTAGTTGTTGCAAACTGAGTTGTACTTGTTGCTCTAACGTGCGGTTTTCTTGGCGTATGCGATTGTGTAACAGTCGCACCTGCAAGATATTCCGTATGCGGGTCATAACCTCCAAACGATCAAACGGCTTATTGACAAAATCCTTTGCACCGCACTCCAACGCCTTTAAGCGTGTTTCTTTGTCGGTTTGCGCGGTTAAGACCAACACCGGCACGTAGTCGCTGCTATCCACCGATTGTAACGCGCGCATGACCTCAAATCCGTCCATGTTTGGCATGCGGATATCCAACAACACCAAATCAAACTGGTGCTCACGGTAGAGATCGACTACTTCGCGCGAATCGAGGGTCGACAATACACGCTGATAACCCTCTGCCTCCAACAACCGAGTCAGTAGTTTTACATTGGCAGCTTCATCATCGACAACCAGCAATTTCGCTTGATTCAACGCCAACCCTAGCAATCCACTGGGTAAGCTCATGCAAATTGCCTCAAAACTAGCGTTTTCAGCATATACATCCAGGTTGGCACATTGCCTTTAACCAATCTCCGCCCAATGCATGGGTAGCATGTTAGCCCAACAGACTTATGCTCGCTACCTAACGCATTATCGTCGGTTACCTGCGGGTCTTGAACAAAACACCAAAACATTATCACCAAGTGCAATCTCTACACCCGCGTGTACCAAACACTTATTTACCCATGACAATCCGGTAAATAGCCGTCTAGACCTGATAGTTAGCCTCATATTACTCAACGCAGCCTACACCGTCAGAGTCAAACTGCACGTCACGATACATAAATTAACATTATAACTACCCAAGCACCGACAAAACCCCGGAACGCGTGCCTCTCTTTGAAGGCGGCACCCCATTGTAGTAACGCGCGACACTACGCTGCGATGACAGCGACACGTTACTGGTCTATTATGAAAAAAAGTTGGATAGTGTCACGCACCGGACGAGCGGGACACACACGCGCCCCAGCCGTTGGTTCCTCAAGAATGTCACTACAAGGGCGCTATACAGGGATAATTACAGCATGAACTCGTCAATATTGTGACGCTACGAGTCAATTTTTTGGCTTACAAGTCAATAACTTGACGTATCGGCATTGATCGGCCCTCGACACCCCCCCCAATCCATGATAAACAACCAAACCCAGCCCCTATTTAGATTTGGCACGCCTCATGCAAAATAACAATTGTCTTCGGCAGCAATGCCGGTGACATGGAGAGTTGACATCTCTTATCTCTCTTCTCATCCTCCCTTCTA
>JAOUGF010000491.1 GCA_029857925.1 Gammaproteobacteria bacterium | reverse complement strand
CCTCTACACCGATGACCAACGCCAATTGCGTGCGTTCCAACGCGCCGATCACGTCGTGATGGCCGACGAACGCCAGCCATGCGAAACCGAATATAGAGACCACTTGCACGACGCCGAACAACCATAGCGCGCGATTAATACCGATTTTCAACATCCACGCGCCGCCTAAAAATGCGCCTGTCACCGCCGGCCATAATCCTGCGTTTTTAGCGATCAAACCGATGTCAGTTTTGGAAAAACCCATGTCTAAATAAAACGGCGTTGCCAATGCCGTGCACATG
The DNA here is from genome assembly GCA_029857925.1 of Gammaproteobacteria bacterium. Taxonomy (GTDB): domain Bacteria; phylum Pseudomonadota; class Gammaproteobacteria; order S012-40; family S012-40; genus CAKKRP01. Next base: position 2,314 of record JAOUGF010000491.1, on the reverse strand, counting down.
CTGTCGCCCAACTTATAGAACAAAATAAACGCGAGGATCAATAATGCGCTGCGCCACCCGTTACGCGCGATAAACTCATGAAAGGGTTCGACCACGGCCTCACGTAAACTCGTCGGCGGCGTAGCGCGGTGCGGTTCACTTACCATCAATGTCATGACGACACCCGGCAACATGAACAACGCCGTGACCACAAACACCCAGTTCCATGGCAGCGAGTCGGCCAATATCAATGCCAAAGACCCAGGAACCAACCCGGCTAAGCGATACGCGTTGACATACACAGCATTACCCAAACCCAATTCGGCGTCACTCAAGAGTTCGCGTCGATAGGCATCGAGCACAATGTCTTGCGTCGCACTTAAAAATGCCAGCAATGTCGCGATATAAATAATGCTGTAAAGATCTGTCTGCGGCGAAAACGCACCCATCGCCGCGATGACGCCCAGCAAGCCGAGTTGGGTGACGAGCATCCACCCGCGCCGCCGCCCCAACAACGGTACAACGTAGCGATCCAGCAACGGCGACCATAGAAACTTCCACGTATACGGGAATTGTATCAGCGCGAATAATCCGATGGTTTTTAGATCGACTTGTTCGCTACGCAACCACGCGGGTACCAAGTTAAACAGCAAATAAAGCGGCAGGCCGGAACTGAATCCGATAAACACGCAGATTAACATGCGTCGAGTAAAAAGTTGTTGCCAGATAGACATAGTGACCGTTTTAAGTGACGACGAAGGTTGCTAACGCCCGGTAGCAAAACACGCTAAAGGACATTAGGCGATAAATCAAGATATTTATGTTCCGCACTATTATTAACCCGGCATCGAAATAAGTCTGAAAAAATCCCCTCCCCCCGTGCGGGGGGAGGGTTAGGGAGAGGGGGCAATCAATATATTTCGATGCCGGGTTAATAAAATGCGCGACCGTCTTCAGCGTATGCACACTCATTCCGCACCGCAGCACTTTTTGTATTTCTTGCCGCTACCGCAGGGGCAGGGGTCGTTGCGACCGACTTTTTCACTGCGCACCGGAGTCTCTGCAAGTGCTTCCGCGCACAACGCCAGCCCGATTTGCGCGTATCTGCCCAACGCTTGCGAAAATTGCGTCAACATCCGCGCGACAAAAGCCTCCAGCGTGACATTTTTCTCGGTAGATTCTATGCGACAACTGTCGGCGACCTCGCGGCTGGTAAAGCAAATCAACACCATCAACGCGGCACTTAATTCTTGCTCCATAGCCTCCGGGAGATACGCGTCCCATACCTGGCTTAACCAGTCGTGGCCTTCGGCGAAACCCCGCGCCCATAAACTCAGCGACGCCTCGGGCGCGAGGTTTTCCATTGCATTCGCATCTACGACACAGGCCAGTGGCAAATTTGGCGCCCCGGCGGCTGCGTCGCGCTTGATCGTTTGATAAAACTCATTCAACGCCTCTGCTACGGCCTTGGCTTCAGCCGCATTGTGATAACCCGGCGCTTGCCCTTGAAACACCTCCGGCAACCACTCTGCAGTCTCCACCGGTTCCGGTGAACAAGCCATCGCAAATAAAAACCCGGCGAGTTCGCACAATGTAAACGTACCTTCCGGTCGCTCGGGCGCGTTTAAAAATGCGCCGAGTGTTTTAGCTAATTCAGCGCTTGTGGCAATGCCTTCTTTCATTGTTGATTCCCATAGTATGTCCGCTGGCACATGAACCCTGCGCATATCGTCAGTGGCGCTACGCATTCAGTCGCTATCACGCACACAACGCACAGTGGCCGCGCGTACTGCACTCGGCACACACAACGTGTACACGGCATACGCGTGAGCACGGAAGTGTATCATTAGTCGGTTATGGACGGTGTATACGCCCTTGCGGCCCACTACGGCCTCTGCTGCCCGCGAAGAAATCACTGTTTGTCCTCCGCGTCGGGCAGTATCACCTGCCGCGTATCTATTACACGCAGCGGATGCGGCAGGCTGCTGGCGAGTTTGGCCATCACCTTGTCGGCGGTGGCGCGATAAGCGGTCAGCTTACCCCCGTATATACCCAGCCAACGCGGATGTAGCGCGCGATCCACCGGCAACAAGGTCTCACGTGAGCGCTGAAACGCCGTGCCGTGACTGCGCGGCAGCACTCTCAACCCCGCGAAACTCGCCGTCACATCGCTGGGGGTTAATCCGCGCATGGCCGGAAAGTAGTGCGCCAAGGCGGCCAGCAGGTAGTCTGCATCGCCCGCCAAGGGCGCCACCGCCGCCGGATCGCCCACGTAGGGTTGTTCGGTGGTGCCGACCATGGTTTGGCCGCGCCAAGGCATCACGAACACGGCACG
>JAOUGF010000490.1 GCA_029857925.1 Gammaproteobacteria bacterium | reverse complement strand
TTTCCGCCTAGCGCTGCATCCCCTGATCGAATTTTGGAGGTCCCCTATATAAGGTCTCGATCTACCTTTCGAAGGCGATCAGTCTGCAATCTCCACGATGTCGCGTATCGCATTCAATCCGGCTTGCGCACACAGGCCATCGATACTCTCGCGTTCCGACAAACCGGGCGGCGCGCCGGATATACCAATTCCGCCGATTAACTGTCCCGCCGCCTCGATTTTTAATCCACCACCGACCAGTAACACCCCTGGATTGTGTTGTACCTGCGCCGGAATGCGACCCTCCTGCAACATCCCCGCGAGATCCGACGTGGACTGACGAAAACTATTGGCGGTCCACGCCTTGCGAATCGCGGTTTCCGCCGTATGTGGACCGGCGAACTGATCACGCAATAAAGCCTGAATGTTTCCGCCTCGATCGACCACCGCCACCGCGACGGAATAGCCACGCTTGCGGCAGTCTTGCAGCGCATCTTTCGCGAGTTGTGCCGCCACATCGACGCTTAAACTTCGATAGGTATACAGTGCCGGTACGGTTTCCGCTTTTGCGGTCGTCGTAGAAACAAACAGACAAATTCCAATGATTCGCGTGAACATGGCGCCCCCAATCCAGCAATGAAACCAGTCTACGCTATGCATGGAGAAAAACCGTCGCGAACGCGACGTCTATTATCGTAAAACGGACAGGTTACGAAAAATAGCGGCGCGGGGAACAACCGAGCACGCGACGGAACATCGCGCCGAAAGCACTCGGACTTCGGTAACCGAGATCCAACGCCACTTGCGTCACGCTGTCACCCTCGTCTAAGCGTTCCACCGCGATAGACAATCTCAATTGTTGAGACCAATCGCCGAACGTCATTCCCGTGTCACGCAAGAATGCGCGCGCCAACGTCCGGCCGCTGGCACCGGCCCACGCACCCCATGCAGATAAACTGCGATCATCTGCGGGTGTGCGCATAAGTTCGTCACACACCTTGCGCGCACGTGTATCAATCGGCAATGGCACAACCAACTTCGCACTTGGCAATCGAGTCAATTGATCGCGCAGCACACTGACTAATCGCGACTCTGGGCTATGTTGCCGATAAGACGCGCCGAAAGTTGCGGCCTCGCGCACCAACTCGCGCACCAGCCCCGACATTTCCAACGGCGTGCAACGTTCAGGCAACCCGTTTGTGTGTTCCGGTTGCAGATACACGAAGCGATAGGAGAGTTTTTGTGGCGCTTGTATAAAATGCCGTTCACCGGGCGGCACCCAAATTCCTGTACGTGGCGTAACCGCCCATAGTTTGCCGCCAGCACCCGCGCGCATGTTCCCGGCGATCGCATATAACAATTGACCGCGGGGGTGACAATGTGGCGTGACCATGTGCGCCTCGCTGATATCGCTCGCCGTCGCGATCAGTGGTCGCTGCGGATCGAGAATTTCACCTTCGGGGGAGCCGGAATAAACGCGCACGATTTGCTCCTGTTCTTGAGGTTTTTCCAATTCTAGCGCAAAAGGAAAACCGAGACTCAATTATGGGAACCTCTAGAAATTCGATCAGGGGAAGCAGCGTTAGGCGGAAAGGTGCGAAAAAGCGCAGTTTACACGTTTCCTCATAGGCCTGGCATATCTGAGTATTTTTCGATACTTTTCAACGACGCGATGCGCCGCTCAGCGAATTTTTAGAGGTTCCCTGCTCCTACCGCGCCCTGATCACAAACACGACATCAACTTCTACATTCTTGCCTAGGCTTACCGCCTGTTGCACTTAGTTGCGAAATTTAACGATAAATTTCCACATCGCCATTTGGCCTTGGTGTTGCGCCGCCTGTAGCGCTTGCGGAGTGACCTGGCCGACGGCGCCGAACAAAGGGTTATTTAACCTGCGCTGCAACTGACGTTCACGATGGCCAGGTCGGGCGGGAAATATATCGGTGGGCGCGCGCTGTTCGAGGGCATGATTCGCCTTAGTGCGCCTTGTGACTATCAAAATTCATTTCTTCATCCGACAAAATTCGCTCCTGCAATACGCGCCATTTGCCATCCACTTCTTTGCGAATAAGGATTTCTAAACCATGTCGATTAACAGTACCGTCAGTGCCTTCGACGGTCTCGGTGGTCTTGAATAACACATGGTCAGACGTCACTGTCACCAGGCGCAGGCCTGCATAACTCACCTGCTTGAGTATCCCCTCGTCAAACTCAAAGCGGCATTGCCGCGCCCAATCGTCATAACCGATGACTTCAAACCCAGGTACGCCGTATACGCTTACGTCCTTAGAAATCAGCGCCATGTGCGCGGCGTATTCGCGCGCATTGGCGGTGCGCGTGAGGGCATCTAACATCTCTTGTGCGTATTGGGTTTCCATAGGGACAAATCCTGTTCTAAACAAATTAGTAAAACTATGCTTGGAAAACATTCCCGTTATAATTCAGGGATGTTGTGTTGATATTATGCATATTCTACCACCTTTTGAACTTTACCAACGCCGATTGTCGTAAAGGATGTCTATTGACAGACGTGACAAATGTTGAGAGTTAAACCGTGTATCGTGCCAATATCCACCCTCTGAATGCGCGCGGTCATAACATCATTTAATAGCTTGTT
>JAOUGF010000489.1 GCA_029857925.1 Gammaproteobacteria bacterium | reverse complement strand
GTATGCTACGGGCAGCCATTATAGTGTTTAAACGCACAGAGTGACAGGAGGGAAGCACCGCCGTGCGCGATATCGTTTATTTACGCGACCTCAAAGTGGATACCGTCATCGGGATATTCGCCTGGGAACGCGCCATACGCCAAAAGGTCAGCATAGACCTCGAAATGGCCTGCGACGTGCGTCGCGCCGCCGCCACCGATGCGATCGCCGACGCGTTGGATTATAAATCCATCGCCAAACGCGTGATCCAATTCGTCAGCGAAAGCGAGTTTCAACTCGTCGAGACGCTGGCAGAACGCCTGGCGGAATTATTGATGCGCGAACACGCCATTCCGTGGTTGCGTTTGCGCGTGTCCAAGCCCGGCGCGATACGCGGCGCGCAGGACGTCGGCATCATCATCGAACGCGGGCAATGACGTGGCGGTCATCTACATCAGCATAGGCAGCAATATCGAACGCGAAGAACATGTGCGCGGCGCGTTGACCGATCTGCGCCGCCACTACGGCAAGATCGACGCGTCCCCCGTGTATGAAAACCCCGCCGAAGGCTTTGCGGGCGATGCGTTTTACAACCTCGTCGCGCGCGTCGTCACCGCCGAAGATATCGCCACGATCACGCGCGTGTTGGGCGACATCGAACAGGCCCACGGCCGCACCCGCGACACCCCGCGATTTTCGGCGCGCACACTGGATTTGGATTTGCTGCTGTATGACGATGTGGTGATGAACACACCCGCGCTGACATTGCCGCGTAAAGAAATCCGCAAATACGCGTTTGTGTTGAAGCCTTTATACGACCTCGCGCCGGATTTGATTTTACCCGACCACGGCGACGCGCTGCACGCGCTATGGCACAACTTTCCGAAGGCGCAGGTGCAACTGGAACCGGTGGAAATTTAAAGCCCACCGCCGTGCGGGGGTCGGTGGGTTTAAGGCAATATATAAATGCGTTTCACCGCATTGCGCACCATTTCAAAACCCACACCGTTATAGGCCAGCAAAACACCCTCCACTGTCGAAAAGTTGCGCGTGGCGGCGCCCATGCGTCGTAACACGTCGGTCTGCGACATACCGACCATGATATTTTGATCGGTCAAACAGATCGGCATATCGCAGCGTATCATGATAATGACATTGCGTTTACCGACAAAATATTCCAAGCCCGCCCCACTCCCACGCGCCTGCCATGGGCGCTGCGGATCGTCGCTGGGCATCGCGACCTGCCCGATCAGCAACGGGCTGGCATGCGCATCGCGTGTGCCGTAACTGGGCACCAAGTAAACGACGTCATTGCCATTGGCATACACCCACGGCGACACGCCGACGCCGACCGCTGCAAGCACCAGACGAAACAATATGCGCCGCATCATTTCACCTCCAACCCTTTGCGTAATACTTGATAGGCCTCGTCGCGCAACGCTTGCTGATAGGCCGCGCCTTCGTACACCTGATATTTCAATGAACTCGCACGCGCATAATCGACATCTAAAAATTTAATCTTTCCGGCATCGATCGCCTGGATAGACAACGGCGGAAAATCACCGTGTTTACGTAAAAAATAGACCTTCCCGCCGAACTCGCCCAACAACCAAGGCTCATGCGCAGACGTCGATTCCCATAACGCTTTGTTGTCACCGTCAGCGGCGCTGACCACCGGGATCACGCGCAAATCGTAAATCGACATGCCATAAGAAATCGGCAACACCGCGACGTAAATGATATAAAACGTCAAAAACCACGGAAACACGCGTCGCGGCAGCAACTCTTTTTGCACCCATTGATACACGTGGTAGACCACATACCCAAGCACCAAGACCGCGGGCGTCACCAAATTAAAAAAACCCACCGCCGCGCGCGACAGCGTTTCACCGGTCTTCGCCGTGCCGACAAATACGCGCATGAAATCCACATACCATGCCTGACCGGCGAAAAAATCGTACATCACCGCGAGCACATAGGTAAGGATCACCCACACGACCAACGCGACGAGTTGCACGTAATCGCGGCGTGTCAACGCGAGCTTTTCGTGATCGCGCGTGCCGATATTGTCGGCCTTAGGCGCCAACACCCACCACAACATATACAAATACGGGAAAAAGAAATAACCGGTCGTCAGCGGCGCGCGCACCAAATCGAGCAAAAACTTGGCCCCTGCGTCGCGATAAAACTCCGGCGACGGCAGTAGCACGCCTTCCAGGCCGTTGGCCGCCACATAACTCTGTACGATGACATAGCCAATTAAGTAGAATAACGCGACGGCACCGCCCAGCATGCCGAGTACCTTGCTGATTTTTTCGATAACGGCCTTTTCTTCCATGTTGCACCTACCGCCTTGTAATCTAACTACATTAGTGCATCCTGAGACGGACATGCAAGCCTTGATTTCGCCTGTTCCCCAGAATTCCCCGCGCGCGCCTCGTACGGTGCGGCCATGAACCCGTCGCCACGCAAGGCATTGCACGTCGTCGCCGCGGCGATCATCAATCCGCAGGGCGAAATACTCATCGCGCAGCGCCCGCGCCACCTGCACCAAGGCGGATTATGGGAATTCCCGGGTGGAAAATTAGAACCCGGCGAATCACGCTGGCAGGGTGTTGCG
>JAOUGF010000488.1 GCA_029857925.1 Gammaproteobacteria bacterium | reverse complement strand
CGCGATCTGCGTCAATACCGCATACAGGGCGTTAGCCTGTTGACGCTGTAACGAGGTTAAATAGCCGTTCCGCGAGCTCAGGGCCAGGCCTTGGGACTCTCGCTCCGTCGGCACACCTATAATATCGACCGGGATTGCGAGGTCCTCAACCATACGGCGAATGATGAAAAGCTGCTGAAAATCCTTTTCCCCGAAGATCGCAACCGTTGGCTGCACGATATTGAATAATCGCGCCACAACGGTGGTCACGCCGCGAAACAACGCGGGTCGAAACGCGCCGCACAGTTGGTTGGAAATACCGGGGACCTCGACCTGCGTGGTGGTCTCCAACGGGCGTGGGTACATCACCTGTACGCTGGGCAGGAACAACACGTCCGCACTGGCGGCGCGCAGGGCGTCGGCGTCGGCCTGTTCCGTGCGTGGATAGCGTTGGAAGTCTTCTTGCGGACCAAACTGCAGCGGGTTCACGAAGATGCTCACCACGACCCGCGACGCGACGGTACGCGCGTGTTGCACCAAGCGCAAATGTCCGGCGTGGAGATTGCCCATCGTCGGCACAAACGCGATGCGTTCACCCTTTGCACGCCAGGTCGCCAACACCGCGCGTATGTCTTCTATCGTTGCACAGGTCTGCATTTAGGTGTAGCTATGCTGCGTTTCAGGAAACCGGCCGTTCATCACCGCATCGACATAGGCGCGCACCGCGCCAGCGACACCGGATTGGCCTAGTAAAAAATCTTGGGAAAATTTTGGCCGCTTACCTGGCGTAATGCCCAGCATGTCATACAACACCAGCACCTGCGCATCGCAGTGCGGGCCTGCGCCTATGCCTATCGTGGGTATCTTCAGGCTGTCCGTAATCCGTTGCGCCAATGCCGTAGGCACACATTCCATTAATACGATGTCGGCGCCTGCGCGTTCCATCGCCAACGCATCGGACAGGATGGCCTCACCTGCATCCGGCTCGCGGCCTTGCACACGATAACCGCCCAATTTATTGACCGATTGCGGCAATAGCCCTAAATGCGCGCAGACGGGTATGCCTTGCGCGGCGAGTTTTTCTACCGTTTCCAGCATCACCCACCCGCCTTCCAACTTGATCATGTGGGCACCGCCCTCGGCCATCAAGCGCCCAGCATTGGCTATCGCGGTGGCGGGATCGCGATAGCTGAGGAACGGCATATCGGCCATAATCAGCGCGTTTTTGCGCGCGCGCGCGACCATGCGCGTGTGGTAGACCATATCGTCCACGCTGACCGGCACGGTGCTTTGATGCCCCTGGATGACCATGCCCAACGAATCGCCCACCAGTAACACATCCACGCCGACATCGTCCAATAACGCAGCGAAACTCGCGTCATAACACGTTAAACAGGTGAATTTCTTGCCGTCCATTTTGCGCTGGCGCAGGGTGTTCAAGGTAATCTTTGTAGACATCTAAAAACCCGCCGGGATAGGATTAAAATAATGACGACCGCTTTTGATGTGCATGATCTGATCGAGCAACAACTGATAATCTTGATCATTGTTCACCAAGTCGATCTCCGCCGTATTGACGATTAACAACGGCGCCTCATCGAAATAATAGAAGAATTGCGTATAGGCATCTACCACGCCTTGTAGATAATTTATATCTATCTGCTGTTCGTAGGCGATGCCGCGGCGATTGATACGCTCCAACAACACCGGCATAGGCGCCTGCAAAGACACCACCAAATCCGGTTGCGGCGCGTCTATCGCCAAAGATTGATAAACCGTTTCATATAATCGATATTCATCTTCGTCCATCGTCAAGCGCGCGAACAAACGATCTTTATCCAACAAAAAGTCGGCGATGCGCACGCGCGCGAACAAATCATACTGACGCCAGTCTTGAATTTGACGCGCGCGCTGGAGGAGAAAATAGAGCTGCACCGGCAACGCCGACGCGCCCGGATTACGATAAAATTTTTCCAAAAACGGATTTTCTGCGGCGTGCTCGAGCAAAGGCTCGCACCCGAAGGTCTGCGCCAAGCGCCGTGCGAGTGTCGTCTTACCGACCCCTATCGGGCCTTCGACGACGATTAAGCGCGAGGTAGACATCAATCCGCCACCGGATCTAGGCCGCGCATCGGGCACTGCGCGATCAATGCATCAAGACGCCCCAAACCAGGTATTTCAAACGCATCGCCCACCAACTCACGCAACGGATATAATACAAAGTCGCGCGCCGCGATACCGCTATGCGGTATGGTTAAATGGGTATGGTTTATCATAACATCCCCATATAACAAGATGTCCAGATCTAACGTGCGCGCACCCCAGTGCGTGTCGCGCACGCGCCCATGCGCGGCCTCTATGCGGTGCAGTTGCGCCAACATGTCCTCCGGAGTGAGTGCGGTGTTTAACCACGCAACGGCATTAATATAATCATTCTGCGGCAGACTACCTAGCGGCTTGCTGCGCACGCAGCGCGAAACCTTATGCACGCGGGTCTCCGGCAAGGCCGCCAACTGCTGCACGGCGGCGCGTAAGGTCGCAACGCTATCGCCCAAATTGCTGCCTAATCCGACAAAACAAGCGACATTGCTCATGCGCGTGCAGGGGCGTGGCCTGTTTAGGCCG
>JAOUGF010000487.1 GCA_029857925.1 Gammaproteobacteria bacterium | reverse complement strand
TACAAAAATGCATCCGGTTTGATTGCGCGCAGTTTACGCGTAGGTGAATCCTTCAAACATCACTATGGCGTAAACCCTAAATCCATTTTGGTACGCAATTTCGGTGTGGGTTTATCTCATTCAAAAGGCGATTTCCTCAAACACTACGACGGCAAAACCATCCTGTTCGTGGCCAAAGGCAATTTTACAGCCAAGGGCGGTCAGGTAGTATTGGATGCCTTCACCACGGTATTAAAAATCGTGCCCGACGCCCGTTTAATTATTGTAGGTCAAGAAGGCGAAAGCACCAAAAACATTGAGTATTTAGGCATTATTTCAGATCGCAATCGTTTGCGGCAATTATATGAACAAGCGCACGTATTTGTATTGCCCTCTTTCATCGAAAGATTTGGTATGAGCTTGCTGGAGGCCATGGCTGCCTACACACCCTGCATAGTAGCCAATCACGCTGCGATGCCTGAAATCATTGGTGATACCGGATTTACTGTTCCATTGGGTGACGCAAATGCGCTGGCCGACAAAACATTGATGCTACTACAAAATAAATCCCTGTCCGCAGAATTGGGCCGCAAGGCAAGAGTGCGTTTCACAACGGAACTTTCATGGGAAGCGGTTGGCAGTGATATCACAATGTTTATTGGCACACGCGTTAATACGCGTACCACTGGGGCAGAAAACATTGACAAGCACCTTAGGCTTGCTGATCGCTAAAAAGATGTGTAGCGGCGGGTACAGGTAGATTGCGTGTGATCTAGGAAATGACATTTACCTTGACCCAACTCACGCGCCTAACCGGCGCGTGGTTTCCATACTGTCACCTTTTCGCCACGCATCCATTTTACTACCGCCACAGCAAAGGCCGCATTGGTGAGCACAAAATAGGCAGCCAGGCGCGATAGTGTACCAAATACGGGTAGTCGGATGCCGCGCATCCCCAACACACCCAGCCCATAACAGCCAATTTGTGCAATTAACAACAGGGTGTACACAAACGAGTCACCCACTATCACTAAATTGGACAAAAACGCACTAAGCATAAAAAACGGCGCCATATAGCGCATTGCCTTATGCGACAACAAACTAAATGACAAACGACCATTCTTAAATGGATTCAATAAAGCGCGCATATAATACATCCCGCGTAACGCTCGTAATGCGACACGCACGCGCATACGAAATTCTGAACCCATCGCCTCGTTAGGGTGTTCCCAAGCGAGCACTCTTTCATCGTATACAACGCGATGGCCAGTACTATTCACATGCAAGGGCAACACAAAATCGGTGATTTGATCTGGAGGGATATCGCGGTATAAATTTTTACGTATCGCATCCACACCGCCGTTAGAACCAACAATAGACCAAAAACGTGTCTCTAGTTCGCGCAGGGCGTTCTCGTAACGCATGTAAGCGGAAATACCTGCCCCGACTGCGCTACCATGGGCGTCCAAAAAACCCATACTACCGGTTACATACCCTACGCTGGGATCTGCAAAATTTTCAACCATTTTTGCAATACTGTCTTTCTCAAATAGGGTGTTTCCATCACTGAATACGACTATCTCGCCCTTGGCATGAGCCACGGCTTTGTTCAAACCCGCAGCCTTGCCTGCGCGCGGTTGCTGTCGCAACAGTTGTACCCGAGACCCTACATGCATAGTGACGATATCATCTGTACCGTCAGTGCTTTCATCCGAAACGACTATCACATCTAGCTTTTCTTGCGGATAGAGCTGTTCCAACTTATTCAACAGCGTGGCCTCTATATGCCGTGCTTCATTGTAGGCAGGAATGATTACAGTCACCGTCGGCTGGCTTTCGCGTCGCATGACGCGCTTGCCCGCTATTGCCCCCCAAAACCAGATGACTCCAGGATACACAAAATAGGGATAAATCAGTAATAACAAACTAAACCAAAAAATAGTTTCCATTGAATCCTCGCCAATGTTAAATATACGCCTGCGTGTTGAGCTACCCTCATCCATGAATCCAAGTTCGTTCGATTTGCATCGATTCCGCAAATATTCAATTCAGGCGATAACCGCAAGGTGAAAGCGCCCAACATGCGCAGTAAAAATGCGGTCAACGTACTTGATGAGCCAATCTTGGCAACTGCCGCCGCAATTTCAAATATTATTCGCAGTTCCTATAATTACAATTCAGCCACTTACACCATTTGAATGGTAACTATAGAGGCACGTGGTTCTAATGTAAATCGTGACTCTCCGATTTCATTTACTTCCACATTTATTTGCTGGCCGCCATCTACAACAATTTTTTTTGCGTTACGGGTTACCACATCAATATTTTGTTTGCCGACATCTTGCAGCAAAAAAACACCATTTGAAGCCCGCCAAACCGCGCGTTTAAAATTCCCGCGAATCTTGCTAATATCCCCACTCGCAAACATTAATTCGGCAGATTCACTGCTAGGTAAATCTATCCCTGAAAGGGTCAGATATCCCTCTCCCGCGGCTTCTAATCGATGTTGAACTGAGCAATGATAGTAACTATGCGCATAAGGGGCGATACGATAATCACGAAATTGCGCTGGATCACCCTGCATACCGGCCTCCGCCGCCATACACATATTGTAGGCTTCGCGCGCCGTG
>JAOUGF010000486.1 GCA_029857925.1 Gammaproteobacteria bacterium | reverse complement strand
GATTTCGCAAATTTTTATAGCGCGCCGGGTGGGGCGCGCACGTTGGATTTGCGCGGTGTCGAATTTGGTTTCGGTGCTGGGTATACCTGGAACCCATGGCATGCCAGTGCGAGTTGGTCGCAGGCGCGGTTGGTGGTCAGCGGAAAAGTCGAGCGCGTGTTATCGTTGGCGGCGGCGTGGACGGCCAACGACAGTTGGTACGTATATTTACAGCTTGGGCGGTCGGCATTAGCCGACACAACCGCCCTTTGGTACATCACCCCTGGCGTCGAATTCCGTTGGTAGTCTGTCAACCCGAGCGCGATAAATGCGTTGAAGGAGGCATGCATTGACGGACGAGGAGTGATTTATGTTGGCAGTAAAAAATTTGGGACGCTTCTACGCGTGGGTTGGAATATTCTTGTTTGCGGCAAGCTTGACGGCGTGCGCGCCTACCACTACACCCACCTCTAATGACGCCGGTGCGGTCGTCATTTCATTAACCGACAAACCGGGTGATTTCGCGCAATACACCGTCACTGTAAGCGATTTGACGCTTACCCACGCCAATGGCGCGATCGTACATACCATTGCGCAACCGGTGGCCGTGGATTTTTCACAATATGTGCAGATGTCGGAATTCCTGACCTCGTTGGCGGTGCCGAATGGGCGCTATACGCAGGCCAGTATGGTGTTGGATTACACGCACGCGAACATTCAAGTGGAGGACGGCGCGGGTAAACCGGTCACGCTAACCGCTGCGCAGATCGTCGACAAAGACGGCAAGGCACTCACTACGCTGACGGTGGATGTACAACTTGACGGTCCCACTGCATTGACGATCGCGCCGGGCTTGCTGCATCACTTGCATTTGGATTTTGATTTGGCGGCGACTAACAAAGTCACGTTAGACGCCGATAATGTACCGACGGCGGTGACTGTTGAGCCGTTATTGATCGCGGAGGTCAATCCGCGTCAATTCAAACCGCATCGCATACGCGGATTATTGGAAAATGTAGACGTGGCGCAGCATTCCTTTACGATGGAAATGCGACCTTTTATGGCCGCGTTGGCGAAGATCAAACATGTCCGGCGTGACCGCGACGATAAAAAATTGTACGGCGATATCACCGTAGAAACGGACGCTAAAACGACATTTAATATCGACGGGAAAGAGGTAGTGAACGCTGAAGGTCTGGGCGCGCTCGCCAAGCTTGCACGCCCGGCACGCGTGGTTGTAAAGGGTCTGCCGAGATTCAGCCCGTTCCACTTTATGGCCACCGCCGTGGTTGCCGACACGATAGAACAAAATTCCATACACGATGTGGTCGAGGGGACAGTGATTAAACGCGTAGGCAATGCGCTTACGGTGCGCGGCGAGGTGGAAGATCATGACGGTGACGTGTGGCTGGGACATGATTTTACGGTGAATTTAGACGATCATAGCGTCGTTAAGGTAGGGCGCGGTGCAATCCCCGCCGCTACGATAGGCGACATCTCCGTCGGTCACCACCTGCACGTTGCCGGGGCATTGAGTGCGGATCAAAAGACCTTTACCGCGACGAAAGTACACCTGCAGGTGAGTTGGGCGGCTGGCACGCTGTCGGGTGTCTCCAACGCCATTGCGACGTTGAATGTTGTGCGCATCAACGGCGTGAACATCGCGGCCTACGATTTTGCTGGCACCGGAAAAGATACTGATCACGACGCCAAAGGAAACGCGTACACGGTCAATTTAGGGGCGTTGACACCGCCGTCCGTGGGCGCCGCGATGCGCGTGATCGGTATGCCAGTGCCGTTTGCGAGCGCCGATACGTTTGCATTCCAAGCGGTCACCGCGATAGACCTGCGCAATGTGCCGACGCTGGAGGAAATACAGTGGAAGGTTTCCGCTGCGACCAATATTGTCGTCGCAAATGACCACGCATCATTCGCGACCAGCGTGGGCGCAGAAGATAAATTTTCATTAAACCAGGGCGGCATCAAGACCACACCTGTGATTCCGCCAACCGTCGTGGCAGCGGCCTCCACACCGACGACCTTTTTGATAATTCAGCCGGGTAATACGGCGGTCTACCATGAATTCAGCGCATTTGCGACCGAACTTGCTAAACGCGTGGGCGATGGGGCCAAGGTCAAGGGCTTGCGTGCAATCGGCAGCTACGACGCCGTCCAGTCGCAAATCGCCGTGCATTGGGCCAGCGTCGCGTTAGAACGCATCCCCAAGATAAAGTAATCCTAACCTTATCTCCCGCAAACCCCTTCCTGAGGGGTTTGCATTCGGCCCGGGTTTCCGGGCCTTTTTTTTTAAACGCTGAATTTCCATAGGACTTGGAAACGTGGGCGATCAATTCGCGGATACATCGTGGCAGACGGTCGTGGTTTATCTAAGGGAACCTCTAAAAATTCGATCAGGGGATGCAGCGCTAGGCGGAAAGGGGCGAAAAAGCGCAGTTTACACGTTGCCACAAAGGCTTGACATATCTGAGCATTTTTCGACCCTTTTCAACGACGCGATGCGCCGCTCAGCGAATTTTTAGAGGTTCCCCTAGGTTAAAGCGCTCTTCGTATGGGTGGTGACTTGTTCCTGTTTGCACGCGCGGTATACAATCACGCAACAAATAATATATTTTT
>JAOUGF010000485.1 GCA_029857925.1 Gammaproteobacteria bacterium | reverse complement strand
CTACCTGGCGCGCCGGAATTACGTCTGGACGAGGCGGAAGTTAGCGGCAACCCAGGTGCCTTTCAATTAAAAATTACCGTCTCACAACACCAGAAAGAAGCGCCCTACGTCCTCGATATACCTGTTGCAGTCACGCTAGAGGATGGAGAGGTAATTATGCTATCGATGACCGCCGGATTAGCCTATAAAACCCGTCCTTCATCTATCAGTGCCCTGGAGGCCGATCGTCAGGCCCAACGTGTTACTACCGCACGTTGGACGTTGAAAAGGCACCCGACACGGATAGACATCGACCCGGAATTCGATCTCTTCCGTTTGATCGATAAATCCGAGACTCCGCGCGCGTTAAGCGCGGCGTTAGGGTCGCGAAATATCACCGTAGTCTTACCCGCGTCGAGTTCCAAAGAATATAACGTCGCGGCGCGCGCATTTGCGCATGGACTCAATACCGGCAACCCATCTCAAGTATCCGTGGTTGACGAATCAAAAATTTCGCGCCTACCAACGGAAGGCGCGGTTTGGATATTGGGATCAAAAAACCGCTGGGCAAAGGCGGTACACAAACAATTGCGCGACCAACAAGGCGAATTTGACAACGAGTCATTTTCTTTCCCTGGATTTCCACGCCTGGCCCAGGCAGACGCCTGTGCAGTGGTCGTCGCTGCACACGCAAACGCCACCATGGTCTGGATCGCCACCGAACGCGCGGCAGATTTTCCCATTTTACTGCGCAAATTACCTCATTACGGAAAATATAGTTTTGTGACTTTTCGCGATGAAACACTTATCAACGTCGCAAAAGGACAGTGGACGGTGTCTAATTCAATACTCGCGCGCGCATTCAATGGGCGCGATCTAAGTGCAACCCCCCGCGGGACATTACCGGTGCGCAATGCCCTTAGCGGCGGATAGACCTTTATATGATATTTTCAGGTGGCCTTATGAAAACGTTTATTCAACTTGTCGATGACCTACGTGCGCACGTTGGAGAGATATTTCCGTGGGATTTGCAAAAATTGTTGGAACAACCCCTCCCCCCCCTGTTATTGGACGTGCGGGAACCTGACGAATTCGCCTCCGCACACATAGCAGGTTCTATCAACGTACCACGCGGAATTCTAGAAACCGCCTGTGAATTTGGTTACGCTGAAACCGTGCCTGAGCTCGCGCGTGCGCGCACCCGCCCCGTTGTGGTCATTTGTCGATCTGGCAATCGAAGTGTAATGGCCGCGTATACGATGAAATTGTTGGGGTTTGAACAGGCCGTTTCATTGAAAACCGGTGTCAAGGGGTGGAATGACTTCGACCTAGCGTTAGTGAATGCTCAAGATATTATTGTTGATCCAGATAGCGCAGAAGTTTTGTTAGCCCCCGCATTGCGAGCGGAGCAATTGATCTAACGCGTAGACCGCTTGAAGTAGTCTACAGGGAACCTCTTAAAATTCATCAGGAGATGCAGCGCTAGGCAGAAAGGGGCGAAAAAGCGCAGTTTGCACGTTGCCTCAAAGACCTGACATATCTGAGCATTTTTCGACCCTTTTCAACGACGCGATGCGCCGCTCAGCGAATTTAGAGGTTCCCTACATCAATTAATAATTTCTATTTTTACGTCGTAAAGCGAGACCGTAACAATAAATTATTTTGCGCTTCTATATTGCGTTGAATGTGGATTGTCTTTAAATTTTTTTACAATATTCGCAAATATTTTTCGGTCAAACGGTTTCGCGACATAGTCATCCATCCCCGCTTCCAATAGTCGTTCACGGTCACCCGCAAGCGTATGTGCAGTCATTGCGATTATTGGAAGCGACTTGTTACCGCCTTCGCGTAGATGTTTCGCGGTTTCTATCCCATCCATCTCCGGCATATCGATATCCATAAAGACCAGATCATAAATGCGATCGCGCGCATGACTAATCGCCGCAAGACCGGAAGCGACCGCATCCACTTCACAGCCTTCTTTTTCCAGTAATTTTACGGCTATCATGCGATTAACTTCGTTATCATCGACCACTAACACCTTAGTGGTTACCGCGGAGGACACCGGAAGCGCCGCCCCCGACGCGGCTTTCGATGGTGATTCGAATTCGGCTGCGCGAAGATTTAAAGTGAAATGGAATGTACTGCCTTGCCCTTGCGTACTTAGCACGTGCAACTCTCCTCCCATTTGCCTGACCATTTCGCGTGCGATAGTGCTCCCTAAGCCCACACCTTGATAACGACGGGTGGTGCCATTTTCTAATTGCACAAAGGGATCGAACAAACGTTTTTGATCCAACTCACTAATACCGATACCGGTATCCTTTACCGAAAAGTTTACAGCATACACCTTACCTCCTAAATCATTTGCGGATAAAAGCACACTGATACCACCCTGTGCGGTAAATTTGTACGCGTTATTTAATAGGTTTTGCAAAATGTGGCGTAGACGATAAAGATCGACCGTTACACGGTTTGGGACTTCCGCTTGTATCACCAAATCAAAAGACAACCCTTTCGCCAAAACTACCTTGCGATGTAATTCAACGATATTCTCAATTTCTTCGTGCAGGTTGCAAGTCTCGAACACCAATGGAAAGTTACCGCTTTCGATGCGTGAAATATCTAACAGCCG
>JAOUGF010000484.1 GCA_029857925.1 Gammaproteobacteria bacterium | reverse complement strand
TCTTGATCGTATGCACCGGCATCGACTTTAAGTACGCCAGCGAAGTATAACCCGTCCCAAAATCATCGACCGCCAAATAGGACCCCATATCACTTAAACGCGTCATCACTTCAATCGCCTTCGCAGCATCCAACATTACAGCGCTCTCAGTGATTTCAAACTCCAAGCTTGACGGCTTCACCGCATAGGTTTGCAATGCATTTTCAACAACTCCGGGTATATTTTTGTCATGCACCAAACGCGCGGACAAATTTACCGATATTTTTAGGTTAATTCCTTTTTTTTGCCACTCTGCGCACTGAGCGACGGCTTTTTCAATAATTAGATGGGTCATCGTTTTAATTATGCCCGTCTGTTCCGCTAGGGGTATAAATTTGTCTGGCATCACCAATCCACGGGTCGAACTATTCCACCGCACCAACGCCTCCGCACCGTCAATACGCCCGGTACGGATATCAATCAAGGGTTGATAACACAAAAAGAATTCATCTCTTTCCGTAGCATGACGCAGATCCGCGATTAAATTCAGCCTTTCCACACTGTGCGGGTCAAAGGATTGATCATAGTAAAGAAATTGTTCATTGCGATGCTTGGCTTCATACATTGCAACTTCCGCGTGGCTGATCAGTTCCGCCGGGTTAACGCTGTCACTTGGATAAAGCGAAATCCCAACCGTCGCGCTCACGTCCAGCGCCATATTTTCAGTGACGAACGGTTCCTCCATCGCCTTTAATATTTTCTCTATCACCAACTGACAGTGCGCCTTATTTGAAACCGGCAATAGCAGTGCGAATTCGTCGCCACCCAAACGGGCGATAGTATCACGCGCCCAAATCGTGCCACGCAAACGTGTCGCCACCAATTTAAGCACTGTATCACCAACATGGTGGCCCAACGTGTCATTGATTTCTTTGAATCGATCAATATCCAACACCAACAATA
The DNA here is from genome assembly GCA_029857925.1 of Gammaproteobacteria bacterium. Lineage (GTDB taxonomy): Bacteria > Pseudomonadota > Gammaproteobacteria > S012-40 > S012-40 > CAKKRP01. The sequence goes on along the minus strand of JAOUGF010000484.1, from coordinate 1,688 downwards.
TCACCATGCCGCTTTGTTGGATCGATTGTTCAACCGAATCCGCTAAAAGTTTATGCAAGAAGGTACGATTGGGCAAATTAGTCAACGCATCATTGAACGCTTGCTTTTCCAACTCAGCGCTTTGGGCCGCCAATTTTTTTGACACCGAGGTCGCGATTATAAAAATAATCCAGATCGATATCCAAAAAATCACGACTCCAAACGACGCCAGGCGCAGTGCCAGGCGCAACGGCGTATCGGCATGCGCCTGCGCGCGCTCCGACACACTCAACAAACTATATTCAGTGCCTACTATAGGATGAAGTATCCAATGATAAATAGCGTCGTTGAAATAGAAAATACCATGATCGGCCGCCGCGATATCCAATGCCTGTTGTTTCTGCCAAGCGAGGAATACCTGATATTCCGGGGCGCGAACATCGACCCCCCTCACGCTTTTCGCTTTTGTGTCCACTACTGCGGCAAAATCTTCTTTCCCGACATTCGTGGTCACGATCACTTGACCCAACTCTTCAAATGTCGCATCGCTGGACAAATGGTGAAAAAGCATTTTTATGCGCATTTTTTCACCGTTTTCCAACAGATAGAATTCAGATTTTTCTGCGACCTCACGCGTAATATAATAGGAATTTATCCCAAACGTAATCAGCGCCAAAAGCGTCAGGGTTATATACCAAAACAGAATTTTTGTACGTAACCCCATTTTGTATTACTTTTTCCTGTCTTTGTTAGTTTGCGTCGTATTGAGCCCAACAAATCCATAGGCTGGGCAATAAGAGAAGATTGCGGTGAGCGTAAATATCCCACCTATAGCGCATAAAACGTAGGCGCTTACATAGTCAGTACCCAACCACCCTGAGAATACTCCTATATAAATCAACGCCAAACCAATAACACCACGGAACACACGATCCAATCCGCCAACATTTCGTACCATGCCCATACTTCCCCTCTGCGCCGGTAAATTCATAAGAAACCAACAAATTGCATCACCCGCCGCTAGTTATTTAGCGGCATAGATTGCAATGGCTTAAGAATGGAATCCATGCAGACAAGAATTTAACCCTCAGTTCCGCGCGTAATCTGCCACGAGCGATCAAGGCGTTGAATCTCTTCGAAAATAATCACACAACACGTCACCCTTGAAACAGCAGTAGCGTAAGGTGGAGTGTGCTCTTTACCTGAGCAGGGCAAGACGCAGCGCCGTGTAGGCCAGCCCCATACAAGTCTTACAACGCAGGCAGCCGCGCGGCGTAGCGGTGTAATCTGCGGCATAGCGCTCTCACCCATTGGGTGAATGTTGAAATTTTGACAATCTCATGAGTATCATAATGTTAGTGTTAGCAGTAGCGGTCAATTGCTGTTTCTAGGTTTATATGTGGACGCCGAACAAACACAGGGTTTCGCTTAGTCTCGATCAAGGATGAGCTACGCTCATCGCACCGTGCAGCATTTATTGTCAGATGGGTGCTGAATAAATACCCATTTTTTACATAATTAGTATGGGATAACCATCCACTTTGATTGCCTGCGTTTGCGTATCAACCTTTTTTTGCGTTAAATCGTTGGTAGCGCACACTACGTCGTGCGCCTTTCGCCTTTTGTTTCACGGCGAGTCGTTGTGTGGCCCGCTTGTCACCGCGTCTAGCATAGGTCGTATGTTCACCCGTTGTGGGGTCAAAAAAACC
>JAOUGF010000483.1 GCA_029857925.1 Gammaproteobacteria bacterium | reverse complement strand
CCAGAAGCGGACGCTGAATATTAATTGTTGACTCTTTTACTTCGTGTAATTCCGAATAGATGCTTTCTATACTTAAATTATCCTCCGTCATTCAGAGGAGTACAAAAATGCGTTATTCTTCGGAAAATGGACCAAGTATCACACATTTAGACCCCTGGAACAAACACAAACTAATCGGTCAGAAGCCTCCCTTAAAGCTCAAAGATATATGGGCAATACGCATCCGGCTTCAGCTGGCTAACAATATTCGGGGGCTCGCACTGTTCAACCTTGCTATCGATAGCAAACTACGTGGTTGTGACCTCGTAAATTTGCGAGTTCGCGATATAGCTCACGGTACAAAAATAGTTTCTCGCGCAATGATTCTCCAACAGAAAACTCATCGTCCTGTTCAATTCGAAATCACGGAACAAACGAGAAAATCTGTTATTGACTGGATAAACCAAGCAGCATTGCGATCAGATGAGTACTTATTTCCAAGCAGAAACACCCTGTCCCCTCACATCAGTACAAGACAATATGCCCGTATTGTGAAGTCATGGGTCTCGATGATTGGCCTTGACCCGCATGACTATGGAACTCATTCGATGAGGAGAACTAAGGCCACATTGATTTATCGAAGAACTAAGAACCTTAGAGCGGTGCAGCTCTTACTTGGACACACAAAACTAGAGAGCACGGTGAGGTACTTAGGTATTGAAGTTGATGATGCGCTTGATATTTCGGAAAATACGGAAGGGCACCTCTAAAAATTCAAAATATTTGGTAGGATAGACGAACTCGCCACACCAAGGAACCGCCAAGCCCATGCAGCCCGGATTTTTCGACCTCGATAATCGGTACCGCAAGCTAGACGAACGCGACGCGTTGGTCGGTCTCGGAACGCTCATTGACTGGGAGGACTTCCGCGACACGCTGGCGAAGGTACGCGAAAAGCACCGCAAGAGCGCGGCGGGCCGCAAGCCCTACGACGACGTATTGATGTTCAAGGTGTTGGTGTTACAGCATCTATACAACCTGGGCGACGACGAAGTAGAGTTTCAGATACGAGACCGTTACAGCTTCTGCCGTTTTTTGAAATTGAACCCGGAAGACCGCGTCCCAGACGCCAAGACGATTTGGTTGTTTCGAGAGCAATTGATCGAGCAGGGGCTGATCAAGGCGTTGTTTTACGCGTTTGATGCGCAATTGGAACAAAAAGGATTCAAGGCTAAAAAGGGTCAGATCGTGGACGCCAGCTTGGTGAGCGCGCCGATCCAGCGCAACAGCCGGGACGAGAACGCCCAGATCAAAAACGGGGAGACGCCGGAGCGATTTAAGGAGAATCCGAATGTCGAGCGGCAGAAGGACGTGGAAGCCCGCTGGACGGAAAAGAATGGGCAAAGGCATTATGGCTACAAGGACCACGTTGCGATCGACAACGCGCACAAACTGATTCGCGAATACGAAGTGACCTCGGCACAGGTGCACGATTCGCAGGTATTTTTGGAACTGTTGGGCGACAATACCTCGCGAGCGGTATGGGCCGACAGCGCGTACCGTAGCGCGGAGAACGACGTGATACTGGACGCAAGCGGTTATCGAAATCGAGTGCATGAGAAGGGGTACCGCGACAACCCGCTCAGCGAACGGCAGAAAAACGCCAACCGGGCGAAATCGAAGATTCGCGCGCGAGTGGAGCATGTATTTGGCGCGATGGAACACGAGATGGGCGGCATGTTCGTGCGGGTGATCGGATTGGCGCGCGCCACGGCCAAGATCGGGCTGATGAATTTGGTGTACAACATCAAGCGTTGCGTATACCTTGAGGGGAAAGTTGCGTCTGCGGAATGTGGAAGAGGACGATAAAGGAACGAAATCGGCCAGTTTTTCGCGGATAGACGGCAATTCCGGGAAAACTTTCTCAAAGTTCCGAAAAATCTCGCTTTAAAAATTACGGAGTATTCGGTTTTTATGAATTTATAGAGGTGCCCTTATTTGTTTCAAATCGTTAGATGTAGGAGTAGCGGTCAACCGCCGTTTCCAGGTTAAACACATTGGGTGTAAAACTTGTGATGCTCTGGCAATCAACAAAGGCTTTCAAATCGGGGTCGTTACCCTACGGACATTCGCCCGGGTGCGTTTACCATATCTAGCTGCAAGTTATGTAGTTACTGTGTTAGTCCGTCTCACACAATGATAAGTTTTCAATAATTGCATTTTGGATAGGCCTAGTTATGCGGACATCATTTACACTATAATTAGCAGCAGCGATAATCGTCGTGATACGCAATGGGTCGATCGCCGTGATGCTCGCGCCCATACCGTCAAGCTGCAACGGAATTGCAGCCAGCGCGCCGTAGACATCAAAACGTACGCCCCATAAAACGCAGCTCGCTGAGCGAAGGGCGGCATGTCTATGCCTAAAACATTTCGTAAGAGGAAAGTATGAAATTTCTAGTATTAATTGTGCTTTCTACAGTTTCCTTTGGAATTTTTGGACAAGAAATGGCAGCGCAAGCACTAACGAATACACTCGGCGTTGAGATAAAGTGGACTGGTTTCGTGCAAGGCGTAGGATTCAGAGCCTACGTAAAAAAACAAGCGACTGAGAGCAAAAAAATTTTTGGCTGGATTGCAAACCAAAATGATGGT
>JAOUGF010000035.1 GCA_029857925.1 Gammaproteobacteria bacterium | reverse complement strand
ACAAGCCAACACGGTCTAACGGTGTCACCTTTTGGCCCAACACCGTGCCATCGTCCTCCAGATAGGCCCAAGATTTCAGTGTTTGATGTTCGTGATAGCGGCGGATACGCTCCGCAGAAAATTCCAATGTGTGGCGTTGTTCGACCGAAACGCGTTTCAACGCGGCTTTCAAACGCTCACGGGGGATTTCCAGATCCGCGGGCGACTGTACCTGCAGGCGATCAAAACGCGCGGTGTATTCCATTAACGCTTCGTCACCGCGCTTGCGCACATCGGCAAGGATTTCTTGCACAACCGTCATCACTTTCGCATCCGCACCGCCGTCGGACGCGCCGTGGGCGAGTTCTAACGAATGCCAAAAATCGGTGTCGCTGCTGTCAAGTATGCGCATTTCCATTTAAAGATGTCCTCACAATGTCACTGCGGTATTGCGTGCCACCGCCTGTGTCATTTGCCCTAAAAATGCCTTTACCGACGCCGATTTTATTTTAAGTGCCGCCTTATTGATGATAAGACGCGAACTGATGTCGGCGATATGTTCCAACGGCATCAAGCCGTTAGCGCGCAAAGTGTTGCCGGTATCCACTAAATCGACTATCGCATCCGCCAAGCCCACCAATGGGGCCAATTCCATAGAACCATAGAGCTTGACGATCTCTACCTGCTCGCCTTTATTCGCGTAATAACGACGCGTCGAATTGACATATTTGGTGGCGATGCGCAGACGTCGATTGCTCGCCAATGCATCGGGTTTGCCCGCAACCATTAAACGGCAACGCGCAATATGTAAATCCAAAGGCTCATAAACGCCTTCGCCGCCGTGTTCCATCAATACATCCTTGCCCGCTACACCGATATCTGCTGCGCCATATTCAACGTAGGTCGGCACATCACTGGCGCGCACAATAATCAATTTCACATGCGGTAAATTGGTATCCAAAATCAGTTTGCGACTGGTCTCCGGATTTTCAGCGGGCACGATGCCGGCGTGCGCAAGCAACGGCACGGTATCTTTAAAAATACGCCCTTTCGATAACGCGATAGTCAAAGTATCATTCATATCGATTAGACCGGCGTACGCTGAATTTGCGCCCCTAACGTCGCCAGTTTTTCCTCTATACGTTCGTAACCGCGATCGATATGATAGATGCGATCCACCACCGTCTCGCCTTCGGCCACCAAACCCGCTAATACCAGGCTCGCCGACGCGCGCAAATCCGTGGCCATGACCGGCGCACCGGTAATGCGTTTAACTCCCGTGCACACCGCCGTGTTGCCTTCCACGCGAATTTGTGCGCCCATGCGCTGCATTTCCAACACGTGCATAAAACGGTTTTCAAACACCGTCTCCGTGACCATGCCCACACCGTCCGCGATCACATTCAGCGCGGTGAACTGCGCCTGCATGTCGGTAGGGAACGCCGGATAAGGCGCGGTACGCACGTTCACCGCGCGCGGGCGACGCCCGTGCATATCGAGTGTAATCCAATCGGGGCCTGTCGCGATATCCGCACCGGCCTCGCGCAATTTTTCCAATACCGCGTCGAGCAAGTTAGGCTGCGTGTCTTTGAGGCGTATCTTACCGCCGGTCATCGCTGCGCCTACTAAATACGTACCGCTTTCTATGCGGTCGGGCAATACCCGGTAATTCGCACCGTGCAGGCGTTCAACGCCTTCAATCGTGATCGTGTCGGTGCCGTGGCCATGGATACGCGCGCCCATCGCGATGAGGCAATCGGCGAGATCGGTAACCTCAGGTTCACGCGCGGCATTCTCAATGACCGTGGTGCCTTCGGCCAGCGTCGCCGCCATCATGATGTTTTCGGTGCCGGTAACGGTAACCAGATCCAAACAGATTTTCGCCCCGCGCAGGCGCTTCGCGCGGGCCTTGATATAACCGTTTTCTACAGTGATTTCCGCACCCAAGGCTTGTAGACCCCGGATGTGTAAATCGACCGGACGCGTACCGATCGCACAACCGCCGGGCAATGACACCTCTGCCCGGCCATAACGTGCGATTAACGGCCCCAGCACCAAGATCGAGGCGCGCATCGTCTTCACCAGTTCATAGGGTGCGACAAATTCGCGTATCGTCGAGGCATTGATTTCCACGCGCATACGCTCGTCTATCATCAACTCCACACCCATGCGCCCCAGTAATTCCATCGTGGTGGTGACATCGTGCAGGTGCGGTACATTGGAGATATTCACCGGACCATCGGCGAGCAGTGTGGCGCACAAAATCGGTAATGCGGCGTTTTTCGCGCCGGAAATGCGTATCTCCCCTTGCAGGGGCACGCCACCACGTATAATTAATTTATCCATTTCACACCTGAATTATCGCTGTTGCGCGGCAGACACGGCGGCCCATTGCGTAGGGGTATAACTCTTGATCGACAACGCATGCAGCGCGCCGGACGCGATCAGATGGGCGACGGATTCATTCACGGTGCGTTGTTGCTGTAGCAAGGATTTGCCTTCAAAGGAAGGGCTGATCACGGTCACCCGCACATTACACCCTTCGCCTTCTACTAGGGCCTGGGCGGCGGGGATATGGGCCTCTATCAAGGCCTTGATGTCATCGACTAACATAGCGCATCTATCGCAGGGAGTGTCTTTAAATTATACAACAAATCACGCCTATCGACGGAGTTTATAACCGCGTTGGATCAGCCCCAACGCAATCAATGATATCACTATAAAAAACAAAGAGATAACCCATAGACTTTGGAGCGGCGGCACATCTGAAACACCCAGGAACCCATAGCGAACGCCGTCAATCATGTAGAAAAACGGATTAAACCGCGAGACCCATTGCCAAAACGGGGACAATGAATAAAGTGAATAAAACACCCCGCTTAAGAAAGACAACGGCAAGATCAAAAAATTCTGGTACGCCGCGAGTTGATCGTATTTATCGGCCCAGATGCCGCCGATCAGGCCCAGGGCGCCCAACAGGCCGCTGCCCAACACCGCGAACGCCAGCAAGATGCCGACGTGTTGCACCGGCAGGTCGGCAAATCCGAGCGCGATCACATACAACACCACGCCAACCATCACACCGCGCGCGATTGCGGCCAATACAAACGCCGCATAAAATTCCAAACTGGAAATCGGCGCCAGCAACACAAAGACGATATTGCCGTTCATCTTGGATTGAATCAGACTTGAAGAACTGTTGGCAAACGCATTCTGAATCACGCTCATCATAATCAAGCCGGGGATCAAAAATGCGGTGTAGCTCACGCCTGGATAGACTTGCACATGCTCTTCCAACACGTGCGCGAACACCACTAAATACAACACCGCAGTCACTACCGGCGTGAGCACGGTCTGTACCGCGACCTTCATGAAGCGCCAGACTTCCTTTGCAAACAGGGTATAAAACCCGCGCCAGTTCATGCGTGACCGCGCCCGGTAATGTGCAGGAAGACATCTTCTAATTTTGGCTCACGCAACTGTATATCTTGAATCTGCACACCCGCGCTACGCAACCCGTCCAACACTGCGCCTATCGGGTCGTCCACACGATGCAGGCGCAGCACCAAGGAATGTGCCTCTTGCGCAACTACGTGCGCCGCCAGGGCCGCCGGTAACTGTACGTTCACGTCCTGCGTGGTCAGACACAACAAGCGATAGGGATGTCGATTTAACAACACCGATGTCGTGTCCAACGCCACCAGCGCACCTTGATCCACGATCGCAATGCGCCCGCACAAGGCCTCGGCCTCTTCCAAATAATGCGTGGTTAAAACTATGGTGGTACCCTGCTTGTGTAAGCGGGATGAAAATTCCCATAACGCCTGCCGCAATTCAACGTCCACGCCCGCCGTCGGTTCATCCAACACCAACACCTTGGGCTTGTGCACCAAGGCCTGCGCAATCAATACCCGGCGTTTCATGCCGCCCGACAATTGCGCAAGATTGGCCAGCGCCTTGTCCTGTAGATTCAACACACTAATCAATTCGTCTATCCACGCGTGATTTTCCCGCCCGAAACCGAAATAGCCGGATTGCAAACGCAACATCTCGCGCACGCTGAAAAACGGGTCATATACCAACTCTTGCGGCACCACGCCTAACATCATGCGTGACTTGCGATAGTGTTTAACGACATCATGGCCATGCACTTCTATCGCGCCGCCGTCTGCGCGCGCCAGGCCCGCCATGATGTTGATGAGCGTGGATTTGCCCGCGCCATTTGGGCCCAGAAGGCCGAAAAACTCGCCGCGTTCAATCGAAAAATCGATTCCTTTCAGCGCATGTACCGCACCAAAATGTTTGTGCACTTGCGCGATATTTACCGCCGTGGCTGACATATCACCACGCCAACAACTGATCAACGCCGCCCACTTGCGCCAGTGACTGCATTTGCGACGGCACGTTCACAAAGCGCAATGTCATATTGCGCTGACGTGCCATACGCGTCCACTCCAATGCCAGCGCGATGCCGGCGCTGTCACTCCGCGTCACCCCGGACAAGTCCACCTCCAATGAATCGCCCTCCGCAAACATCGCAAGGCTATCACGCAGTGCCGCGGGAACAGAGTAAAATGTCAAGACCCCTTGCACGCCGACTCGGCCGGGGGCCAACGCTTTTATCGCCGCCTGATTCATGTTTTGGATTGCTTGTTACGTTCAGCGAGTTTTTTAATTAGTTGATCTATGCTGCCTTGCTTGATCTCGCGCGCAAACGTATTACGATAGTTACTAATCAGACTTTGATTATCAATGGCGACGTCATAAACCATCCAACGATCGTCTTTCAAATACAGTTCATACGAAATCGGTATAGGAAACCCGCCCGGCTGTTCAACTTCAGAACGCACCGTCACTTCCACGGCGTTGGCCTCCGCGTGAAAGGGCAGGTAACGAATATTGCGATCGGAATATTCCATCAATGACGACGCATAGGTGCGCACCAACAACTGGCGGAATTCAACCACAAAACGCTGTTGTTGTTCGCCGCTGGCATCGCGCCAACTCCGCCCTAATACCCATTTTGCCATGCGCTCGAAATCAAAATGCGGCAGTACATATTTTTCAATAAACGGATAGAGTAGCTGCGGATTTTTATCAATCTGCGTGCGTTCTTTTTTCAGCTTTGCGATCACATCATTGGCGGTCTGTTCTACCAGTTCTTTAGGCTGCGTAGGCGCAGCAAACGCCACGGCAGCGCACAACCACAGGCCCAACACGCCTATATACCTTGCCTGGCGTAGCATTATATTCATTCGTAGTCTCCGACTGTCTGCCTTAGTTTTACCACTGCCATATTGTATTCAAACGCGCCCTGTATATAATCGGTTTGCGCCAGCACGTATCCTTGTAGTGCGGTAAGCACTTTTTCAGGCTTTTCCAATCCCGCGTCAAAATCGGCATATGCGGTGATCATCCAACGTCGCGCGGCGCGTGCGCCCTCTTCTGATTTTGCGGATCCCTCATACGCGGCACGCATCTGGTAATAGGCTTCCGCCACTTGAAAGGGAATACCTTGGCGCGCCAACGCAGCCTTGTCAATCAACGCATTCAGCTCACCTTCCGCCTGCGCGACCTTCGCGCTGACCACGCCCGGTTGCCATTGCCACTGCAAGCCTATCAAAGGCGTTCCACCGTAATCGTTGAAGCTGTCCGTGATATAGGGGTTATCCAGCCGGTCTCGATTGGGCGAGTATGACAACATCGCAGCGATCCCGACGTATACATTCGGATAGTGCCCTGCCCTGTTGGCGGCCACCAGCGCTCGCCGCGCCTTCACACCTGCCTCCAGTTGCGCGAATTCAGGGCGTTTGTCTATCGCGCGAGCTTGCAATGCCGCAATATCCGCCGACGGCAGGGTCACTCGCTGCAAACGCGTATCGGCCAATACAAATTCCGAAATCCCCGTAAGCGTGCGTAACCCTTCTAAACTCACCGCCTCCAAGCCGCGCGTTTGGGCAAGGAATTTATCCACCAGCGCCAACCCGGTTTGCAGCGCGTATGCATCAGATTGCGTGGCCTCGCCAGAACCATCTTTCAACCATCGATTTACCTTTTCAAGCGCGCTCGCAACTGTTTTCCGCACCTCTTCGAGAAAGGCCCGCGCATCGCGCGCCGCCAAATGTCCGTAATAGGCCTTGGCAACCTCTAGCGCGATTTCCCCGCGTTGCAAACGCACGTCACCCATTTTAACCGCAGTTTGCCCTTGTGCGGCCTCACGATAGTGTTCAATCTTTCCGAACGTAAAAAGGGGTTTGATCACGCTTATCTGCGCATACGTCCACGGCGAAATTCCCTGCGCAAGCGAATAGCGATCCGTGCGATTGATACAAGTTGCCGTTCCGCTGCAGGGGGCTGTGAATAAGCCACCGCTCACCCCCGGAGCCAGGCCTAGAAAGCTATTAAAATCGAGTCGCAGTCCTTCATTGCCATCGACTTCCCGCTCTTGCGCGCGGGCGACATCTGTCAAATGGGTTTTTTCCAAAATACGCGGATCGCGTTGCAAGGTAATGGCCAACGCCTGTTCATAATTGAACAATTCGGCGCATACGCCAACGACCGGCAATGCAAACAAGCACAGCGCACCTATGAGGCCCTGCGCGCCTTTATTTTTTGTTTTCTTTATCACCGGCCGCTGCATTGAAAATAAACTGCCCTAAAATTTGTTCCATCACCATCGCGGATTGAGCGATACGAATTCTATCGCCCTGCTTTAAAAATTTTTCGTCACCGCCCGGCTCCAGCGCAACATATTGTTCACCCAACAAACCCGCCGTAAATACCGCCGCAGATGTATCCAAGGGTATGTGATTGAATTTGTCATCAATTGCCAATTTCACCACCGCATCAAAACGTTGACTGTCTAATTCAATGGCCGCCACGCGGCCGATGTGCACCCCCGCCATCGTGACCGGCGCGCGTACTTTTAGTCCGCCAACGTTATGAAAACGCGCCTCGATTTCATACACCCCGTCGGTGCTAAACGCACTTAAATTGCTGACGCGCATCGCAAGCATCACCATCGCCGCCAAGCTGATGACAACAAAACTGCCTACGGCAATCTCCACCCAACGCTTATTAATCATCGTTACGCCTCAGAACATGACCGCCGTCAAGATAAAATCGAGTCCCAACACCGCAAAGGCCGTTTCTACTACAGTACGTGTAGTTGCGCGACTCACGCCTTCCGTGGTCGGGACCGCATCATAACCCTCAAATACCGCAATCCACGCGGCCACCAAACCAAATACGATACTTTTAACAAAACCGTTAAGGATGTCCTCGCCGAAATTCACTTTAGATTGCATTTGCGACCAAAACGCGCCGCTGTCCACGCCCAATAAGCCGACGCCGACAAAATACCCGCCTAACACACCGATCGCTGAAAAAATCGCCGCCAACATCGGCATCGACAAAAATGCCGCGACAAACCTCGGCACGATAATGCGCTTAACCGGGTCCACGGCCATCATTTCCATCGCCGACAACTGCTCGGTGACCTTCATTAGGCCAATTTCCGCGGTCAACGCCGAACCCGCGCGCCCGGCGAACAGCAATGCGGTGAGCACGGGGCCGAGTTCGCGCACTAAAGAAAGTGCCGTGGCCTGCCCCAACGATTGTTCAGCGCCGAAATCCACCAACATATTATAGCCTTGCAAACCCAGCACCATGCCCACGCTAAGCCCTGAGACGGCGATAATCTGCAACGACAACACACCTACCGAGTAAATCTGCTGCACCAATAACGGCCCCCCAAAACGCAGGGAGGGCAACGCGTGCAATACGCGCAACATAAACAAATTGCCACGCCCCATACGCGCAATCGCCGTCAAGGTCACACGCCCGAAATCCTGCAACAGCGTCGCAATCATGCGCCAGGCGCCCCAAACAGTTCCGTTGCAAAATCGCTCGCGGGGTAGTGAAACGGTGCCGGGCCGTCGGGCAATCCTTGGAGAAACTGTTGCATCCACGGTGATTTAGAATGCCCTAGCTCGGCAGGTGTCCCGTGCTCCATGACATGGCCTTCGGCAATCACGTAGATATAATCCGCAATGGCAGACACCTCCACCACATCATGCGAAACGATAATGCTGGTCAAGCCCAGCGTCGCATTCAATTGCTGTATCAATTTCATGATGATCCCCACCGTGATCGGATCTTGCCCAGTAAACGGCTCATCATACATGATCATCATGGGATCAAGCGCGATCGCACGTGCCAGCGCCACACGCCTTGCCATGCCGCCGGACAATTCGGCCGGCATCAGGGCTTGTGCGCCACGCAACCCTACCGCCTGCAATTTCATCAGTACCAAGTCACGAATCAGGCTTTCAGGCAACCGGGTGTGTACACGCAACGGGAAAGCGACGTTTTCAAACACGGTGAGATCAGAAAACAGGGCGCCGGTCTGAAATAACATGCCCATACGTTTGCGCAATTCATACAAATCAGGCGTGGAGAGCGCAGGCACTTCCAAGCCATCAATTTCTACGCTGCCTTGCAGGGGGTGTAACTGACCGCCGATAATACGCAATAACGTGGTTTTACCCGTGCCGCTGGGCCCCATAATGGCGGTAATCTTGCCACGGAGGATGTCGATATCGACTTTTTCTAAGATGACTCGCTCGTTGCGACGAAACGACAGCCCGCGCACTTTGACCAAGCTATCGTTTGCCCTCTCATTCACGAATGCACCGTTGTTGTTTGTCGCGTTCACTCGATTGCCCACAAAGTGTGTAAAGTAGTGTGGACAGCATCATACTCGCACTTGGGGGATTCTAAATGACTTTTTACATGCCGCCAACCCCAGGTTCATGCTATTTAGCATTATTAAAGCAATTGCCATGCCCCTATGAAATATCTGCGGCCTTCTGTTGATAGTGCCTGCTCACACGCCATTGGCAGACGCGGTTGCAGGTCTGCCGACATCGAGGGCTATCCGCAGGGCATTCACCCCTCTGCAACGATTGCAGCGTGTCACCAGATCAACGACTACGCGCATCTCCGTCGAGAAAAATGGGCTTTTGAGGCGAATAGCCGTCGCTACATTAACGAAAAGGCTCGAAAAATAGGCCCATTTCCGGAGTAGACCAGCCCAAATGCCGACAGGCTACTCGTACAATGTAGCGAGCACGGTCAGGGTGTTATGGATGTAGGTGGTTGCAGCGCAGGTGCAGGCTGCCAATCCGCTGGCTAGGGAAAATCCGGGTTAGACTTAGCCTCTATAAAGTCGCGTCACGTTGTGACTTAATATTCAACTTGTCCTGCGCGGCGGCAATCGCGTCATCAAGAAACGCGCCATAGAATGCGGGACTAGAGTAGCCTATCAATTGTTTTGTAAGCATGCGCCCCTGGTGATCAAAAAACATAACGGTCGGCGTGACTTTTACGTCATACCGATTGGCAAAATCATTTCGCGACACCATGGTCCCGGAAAAGTCACGCAACTCCAAAGCGCCGTCTACCGTCACGCTGCGAATAATTAAACGATCGGTGTATTCCGCTTGCAATAACATCGGGTCTACATAATCGCTCTGCAGGCGTTCACAAAAAATGCAATGGCGTGCGGTGAAAACCACCATCACGGGAACACCACGTTGGCGTGCGAGTTTACCTATTGCTTGCAAATCCATTGCCTCGTCCAACGCCCACGCGGGGGTCAACCACCCCAGGTTAAAAATCAATAAAAAACGTGCAAAAATTACCATCTTAGTTGCTTCCTTTTCTTCGCTATTCCCCACCGATATACACAAGGGCGTCTAGAGCGTACCTCGCCAGGTGTGTTAGTATGCTACTCTATATTAGAGTGTATTAATTGTGCCTTATTGTCATGACACTCACTTTGCACTCGGACACACTTCCCCTGTGACCGCGCACAACAAAATGGGTGGATTTTCCAGTACTTAATTGACTGGGTATTGGTCATGTACGGCATAGTGCAGCGTTGGGGTGTGTGTAACGCACCTAAGAAATTGCATATCCGCCCCAACGGCAAAAATTTAATGCACTAAAAAACAACAGCTTATGTAGAGAGAGGGAATGATGAGAGCACGATTTCGCCTTTGGCACGTTCTGCTTAGTAGTTTGGTCTTGACTGCCTGCGCCGCACTACCCCCAGATTTTAACCCCGGCGTCGGCGAGGATGACTGGGCCGCCCCCCCACCGCTGGAACGCACCTTTACCCGCGGGCTGTTGTGGCGCATCGAAAAGGTTGGCAATAAAACCAGCTATATCTTCGGCACCATGCACAGCGATGACCCCCGCGTCGTAAATGTCCCCGCCCCCGTGACAGACGCAATGGCGCATAGCAAGGCATTTGCGATGGAATTAGTCATGGATGAACGGGCTACGGAGGCAATGACCAAATTCATGTATTACAGCGAGTCCGATCGTTTGTCTACGCTGTTGGGCAAACCGCTCTATGAGCGCACCATCGCCGCACTGGCTGCGCGTGGCGTGCCGGAAACGACTGCGTCACGCATGCAGGTGTGGTTGATCATTGCGACACTAAGCTTGCCACGCACGCGTAGCGGCGATTTTCTGGATCTGCATTTGATGAAGGCCGCACAACAACAAAAAATGAGTATTAGCGGGCTGGAAACGATTGCCGAACAATTGCGCCCCTTTCAAGAATTGGATAACGCCCAACAGGTAATCTTGTTAAGTTCAGTGTTAGAGCAAAACGCCGACATGGATTCGGTGTTGGAAACCGCTCATGACCTTTACATCAAACGCGATCTTGCAGGTCTGATGCGCTTGAATAATGAAATCTTTGATTTCTCTGACCCGTTAATAAAAGAGACGCTGATGCGTTATCTCATTTCCGATCGCAACTTGCAGATGGCGGTGCGTTTTATGCGGCTGATGCGCAATGAAAACACTTTCGCAGCCATCGGCGCCATGCATCTGCCGGGGAATGAGGGTGTGTTAAATCTGTTAAAACAACGCGGGTATCAAGTCACATTGGTTTATTAATAAGGGGTGGGCAGGGATC
>JAOUGF010000482.1 GCA_029857925.1 Gammaproteobacteria bacterium | reverse complement strand
CTGAGCCAACGTACGTCCGGGGTACAATTCCAGATCAAAAACAAATTCTGGCTCGCCGAACACGGCGAGCAAACCGGCCGGTAATTTCGTCAAATCCGCATCCCGTGGTACGTAAACATACGTATCCGCTTTTTTGCGGCTTTTATATACCGAGCACGCTACACGTTGCGGCGCCACTCCCTGTTCACATGCGCTAGTCATCTTCACATTCCTGTTTACTGTTAAATCCATTGAGCGGAAAATTGATAGGGAATCGGCATTGAGAATTCTGACCATCGGTGGGGATGGCTTGCAGAGACCCCTGAATAGTGGCATCAAAAAAATATAGGCCTGTGGGGGTAAAGGCCTTCGCCACAGCGTCCCAGACGCCCGTAGAGAGCAACCCGTCGTTACGTGCCACGATATCATAATTAACTGTAGAAATTTCTTTGTTGCGTAACGTGCCCAAACTGTAAAGCTCATTCCCTGACAACGCGTCGACCGCCGCTAAATTGGCCTGATACGATTTCTCACCATTGACAATGCGTTCAACGACCAATGTCTTTAGGTCGTTGCTGTTCCGCACCGGATCGTAGACATGTCCATACACCAGTGCCGCAATATGACTGGTTGCGCCGTAGTCCTTCGCAAGCGTGGGCGCGCCGATTTCTTTGCGCACCAAGCGGTAATTTCCCGCAACCACAACCTCCGCGTACACCGCATTTCCGCTCACATGGACGTCATAGAAATGATCGCCTGCGCCCAATTTTTCTGCTTCGGTCAAAGGCAATGAGAGTAACGTCTGCGCTTGGGCGCCGACATCCCAGGACTGGGTCACCAATTTGCTGTTGGCATCATCCCATCCGCCGTCGAGATAAATAAAACCCTTATCAAACAACCAAACGCCTCCTATCGCGCTCACCTTTTCGACGACTGGCGGGCCAGCCTTTGCAAAGGCATCACTATCTTTTATCTGATATATCTTGCTGTTATCGACAAGGTAGGTTTTTACGCCGTTGCTATCGACGCTTGAAGTATAGTGAATGACACGCAACAACATCGCATGCTTATCGGCGTACCATGCGCACCACGTACCGCTCTCCGCCTCTAACACTCGCCCTAAATTGCAATCTGTGGCGTCCAGCTTCAACGCCGCACCCGCCGCAGGCACATCCGCGACCAACCGGTTGGATTCGCCATTATATTGGAAAAAATATCCATCAATTTCCAGCCAGTATCGCTTGTCCGGGGTACGCCGCAAACGACTTGCAAAATTCTTCACCTCTACCGCAGTGGTCCCATCCGCATAGGTCACATCGGAAAGTGAGGGCTGTACGCCAGGCGCGTCACCCATGATAAATTCGACATTCAGCAATTGCAGCCTGCCGTCCTTGACCACCAACAATCCACGTACTGATGCATCTTTATTATCATAAATGGGCGCTACCAATTGTGTAATACCGGTCGGCAAAACGCGCGGCGCCATGTCCGACGCATCGGATACCATAATGACATACCATGCGCTCGACGCCGCGCACACCCCGTTTACCGCCGGTTTTTGGTAAAAATACAGTGTGTGGTGTTGTTCAGGGTAGTGGTACGCGATCATTTGCGCACAAAGGGTATCGGCATCCATCTCGGCGGATACCGGCATCGCCATCGGTGCCATACTCATATCCATGCCCATGCGATTGTCAAAGCTGGTCATAAAAAACCTACCGGCACGCGTATAGAGCAGACCGGTCTCGCGAAAGGCGTGCACTAAAAACTCATCCGCATGGTATTCGCCCGTTTTTAAACGCGCGCGTGGAATAATTTTCTGGACGTCATTTTGTGTAGAATCAATTTGTACCGGAGGAATACCGGGATGTTGCGGACTAACCGCATAAAATGCCGTCGCCGGATAGATACGATCGTTACCTAATCCGCTGCTGGTCTTGGTATAGAACGGTAAGTAATCGGTTGAAACGGTGATTTTTTTAGTTACACGGGGTAGTGTGTTGTCACCAAAGCCGCAGCCCGTTAACCACACCGCCACGGCGATAAAACTCGCAATTCTACTCACTGTACTTAGCAACATAGATTCTCAACCATTTAGGATACGCAAGAACCACGTTAGCACAACCACATCTTGCGGCGTCCTTTGGCCTGCTATGACGTCAGCCATCGCGCAAATTTCACTCACAACCTGAGACACTACTAACGTAATTCACAGTAAATCATTTATTTAGCCTGCGTAGCGCAGACAAATCGCTCTTTGTAAAGTCATCCCGCGCACGGGCGCAATAGATTAAATATCAGGCTATCCTTAAGCACTTATTAGTTCCCCCTTGAGTCCCGCGATTGAATTGTGTATATTCAGTCTAAATAGCCATCACTTTGCTGTATAATTAAGCCATCGTCCGAGGAGATGAGTATGTACGCGCCTGATCCAGACTACCCAATTCCTGACGCCCATCAGATCGCCGACCTAACGAACGGATGTTATGTCCGAGTCGCCGCAGGCGGTCACTGCTTCTGGGCCGAAATCGCCCAAATCGACAATAATGTCGCGACGGGCACGATACGCCGCGAACTGGCGAGCGGCCTGTGTAGCAGCACCTTCCCAACGGATAATGTGCGTTTCCGTTTGGACCAAATCACCAATACCGGTTGCGGT
>JAOUGF010000481.1 GCA_029857925.1 Gammaproteobacteria bacterium | reverse complement strand
CAGCTTAGTTGCACGTTCAGAAAGTAGTTTGATAACTGTCCACGTCGCATCCGTCCCCACCGGCGCCGCCCCCGCGAAGATCGTGTGCGTATTTTCGGCGACCCCTTGTGCATAAGCCCACAACGCGTCTTTATTCCCGCCCTTAAACAAATTGCGCTCGGTGGCGTAATTCAACATTTGGGAAGCAAGTGTCATGCGATAGGTATTGGCGTCGATGGCCTCACCATTCAACGTCAACACCTGTGTATCGCCATGCATCATTCCGCCGATACCATTTAACTTGCCGTCGGCCAATGCGTCTTGATAAAACACCTGCGCAGCGGAGACCGACGTGTGCACGGTGTGCGGGGCAAAGCCGTTTTGCGTATTCAGCTGCGCGGTCCACGCGGACAGGCCCGCCAACAACAACGCGTAACGTGATTCTTTGCTTAATACACTCCCCGCCACCACCGGCAGCGCGGGGTTATTGGGTATCGTCGCAAACACGTCGTAACCGTAAAGCGCGGCGACATCTTCCAATGCCTTGGAATATGCAGCGCGCACCGAACCGCTACCGCTGTCGATCGCGTGTTGGATCAATCCCATGCCTAGATGGGTATACGGTGTGATGGCGATGTCGATGTTCGCGCCGTTGTAGTCTACGACGCTGGACAAGCTTTGCATGTCCTTTAGCGACGCAACGACGCCGCTGGCCGGTTCATTGTAGCCGCCGGACATCAACGTAAAATGTAACAACCCCGGTTCAACCAACACTCGCATCGAACACTCCCCTTGCGCATCGGTCATACAATGTCCGACCTCCCCCCCGGCCGCGCCTAGCGTGAATTCATGCGCATGCACCATCGCATCACGGACATTCGACCTGACGCGGATCACCGGCAAATCAAAAAAGGCGTGAAAGGAAACAGATTGCATCTGCGCATTGCCTGCCTTGTCTTTGATTTGCACGTCCAAAAATTGCGTGTCTGACGGCTCTGTTTGATACCATTCCTCCGCCAACACCTCGCCGATGAGCGGAATGATATAAATATTTTTATCCGCAAAGGTCGGGCGCAACGGGTGCAACGCGGTACGCACCTCGCCATTGACGCGGTATTGCAGGGACACCTCCACCTCTTCGCCGGACAAATTTATTACCGTGAAATAAGGTATCTTCGCGTTATCCAAATCGCCGGACGGGACCGTAGGATCTGCAAAAGAGATGCGCTTACGTGGAATATAAAGGGGATCACCGTTAACTATCGCGTTGGACAGCTTTCCCAAAACAACCTGCCCGTTTTGATATAGCTCCGTTTCGCTGATGCTGGCGCTGACACGCATCTCGGGGGGTTGCGTGTCGATACTGACTGTGCGCGTGATTTCACGCGATGCACCTTGCTTGTCTGTGATGCGGATGAATAAGCTGTTTTGCCCGTCCGCTAATGTCAGCGGCGCCTGCCAACGCCCCGTAGCGGCATCGATGGTCGCCGATGTTGGTACACCGTTTACTGTCAGCACTATCGAGGCGATGCCGGCGCCGCCATCATCGATATAGTCACCTTGCGCCAAATACTGCGTTTTATTACTCAGCAACGGCGACGTTATTTCGGCAACGGGCTTACCATCCGGCATGATGATCGTAAACGCCTTACTGGCGATATTGCCAAGGATGTCCATGGCCTCTACGGTAACGCTGTGCTCGCCCGGCAGCACGTCGTGTAGGTTTAAATCCAACGTGACACCCGATCGCGCCACGCTATCCGTCACCAAGACCTTATCGACAGACACCTTGATGCCACGCACCCCTACAGGATCTTGGGCGTCAACATAATAACTCACATCTCCCTTGATTTTGTCATAGGCGGTTCTAACGAACGCGCCTATCACGGGGGGGTCGGTGTCAAACGGAAATGGCGTACCCGCGCCGAACAATGGGTCGCGGCTTTCAGCAAAATAATGTGCCTTGTGCATAACCGCTTCAAACGGTATGTCGTTGTCGTTGCTGTGCGTGTTCGCTAAGGACAACGCGCCCTGGCCGATCAATTGACGATAACGTGTGCTGTTTAATTTTTCCGCGCCGTATTTTAGTTGTTGTGTAACACCCTCTATTATTATTTTACCGTCGAGCACGCCGTCCGACTTGATGTCTTCATACATCCGTTGCGCCAAACCTATGGAGGTATACCTGGACGCCGTCGCATTGCTAAGGCTGTTTATTTCCTTCGCGTACACAGATAACGCGCCTGTAAAAAGCCCGTATAAATAATTCGCAGGCACATCCATCGTCATAGACGCCGCGTGTTTCATTCCCCCGGGGCCGTCAACGACACCCGTGCGCAACGGCGGCGTTGTCGTGATATCGATGTCACCCAACATGCGCGACACCGCCGCATTGGCGCGATGTATCGCCTCCACCACAGGTATGTTTTCACTCACCCAATATTCCGTCAAACCGGTGGCGATATGGGTATACGGGGTCACGTGCAGCGTGAGGGGCGTGGTGTGTTGGTAATAACCCACCGCCGTCAAAATCTCCCCCTTTTTCAGCGTGACGGTGGTGCTTAAATCCGAAACATCCTCTTCGTAATAGCCCGATTTCACCTCTAATAACACCGGCAGCGCGTCTTTGCGTTTTAGCTGAACCTCGTAATAGCCCCGTGA
>JAOUGF010000480.1 GCA_029857925.1 Gammaproteobacteria bacterium | reverse complement strand
CCGCCAATTGCTTGGCTTGTTCAGGAGCGGCTTTGTCGTCCATGATCGCCTTTAATTTTTGTTTGTCGGCGTCGGCGACCGCGTGCTGCATGTGTAATAACGCGCCCGCCAACGCGCGATTGGCCGATGTCGCGTTCGCATCGTTGACGATTTTTTGCAACGCACCCTTTTGAGCATCGTCGGGATAATGATTAATGGTCAAGACCATTCCCGCCATCGCTTGCAATTGCGCATCGGCGGCATGGGCCGCAGTGTGTGCGAATACAGGGGCAATAACGAAACTCAGCGCTGCGATTTTCAACATCCTTACGTTCATGACAATACTCCTTAAGTGGGGGACGAATATTCACAATGAAATACGGCGGGTCATTGTAGCATGACGGCGCGCAAAAACATAGGACGGGCAGAACTGCATCAGCTGCTTATCTCGTCTTTTTTTTCATTCGAATCTAACATTGGATTGTCTTGAAAGTGTGCGCTATAACGCGGATTTTTTAAGACCCAAAGGCCTAAGCCCCTCGGCCCCGCATAAATAGCAACTATGACTTTCTAACCCATTGGACATGTTAGCGACGAGTGCGCAGATGCACTAAGGCGGGGCAACGCAAGTGTCGTTACCGAGAGCGAACAATGTGTCGAGAGGGGCGTAGAAACTTGCAAGACACTCAGACGCATAGTCGTCAATACTTGTATAAACAATTTTATGGAATTTTCTGCGGAATTCGATACATTGGTTGATCGATCGTAATAGATGCAGTGGGAAAATCTGAGTTTAGCTTCTAATTTCTGATCGTGCGCGCGCAACCTTCAGCGCGTCTCCCAAGGCACCCATTAATGTTTCTATTTTAATGGGCTTGGTCACGTACGCGTTAAATCCAGCATCCAAGGCCCGTTCAATCTCGACAGGCATCGCTGCCGCAGACACCGCGATAACAGGTATTTTTCGCGTAGCTATCTTGTCTTGCAGTGCAGCAAGCACCGCAAAACCGTCCATATCCGGCAAATTGATATCCAACAGAATTACGTCGGGTTTACAACGGCACGCCAAAGCCAATCCGCTCACACCGTCGTTTGCAGAAATGAATCGATAATTTTGTTGTCGGCGCAATACCGCCTCCACAACACGCAGGTTTGCGGCGTTGTCTTCTACATAAAGCACTGTCGCTTGAGTTGGATCTGTCGCACTCAGCGTATCACCTGCGAGCGCATCTTCGCGCGCGGCGCTTGGCGCCATCGGTAAGGTCAATGAAAATACCGAACCGATTCCCTCACTCGACGTCACAGTCAATGCGCAACTCATCAAATCCGCCAACTGTTTGGACACTGCCAAGCCGATACCCGCGCCCTCCGTCGAAGTATATTCCGCGCCCAAACGCTCAAACGGATTGAACAATAGCGTGAGCTTTTCCGCCGCAATACCGGGCCCGGTATCCTCCACAAAAATCCGCAATTTATGATTCAGCAATGCCTCACAACCCACGGTTACGCGTCCTTCATTCTTGTTGTATTTAATCGCATTGGACAGCAGATTCACCAAGATCTGTTTCAACCTTACGTCATCCGCCAACACTTGATGTTCCGGACACTCCACACGAATCGTGACCCCCTTTTTTTGCGCCAGAGGTTGCACCATGCGCACCACCTCTTGCACCGCATTTTTCACGCTCGCCGCCTGTATCACTAGCGCGAATTTTCCCGACTCAATGCGCGATAAATCCAACAAATCATTTATCAGATGTAACAGATGATCGGACGCCAACTGTATTTCAAACGCGTATTCCTTTAATTCCGGCGCGTTCGCCTCTAACTCCAAAATCTGCGCAAAACCCATAATCGCGTTCATCGGCGTGCGCAATTCATGACTCATACGCCCAAGAAAATCACTTTTAGCCCGATTCGCGCGCTCCGCCTCATCTTTAGCGGCCTCCAACGCCGCGGTGCGCTCAAACACCAATTCCTTCAAGTGTTCACGATGACGTTGAAGTTCCGCCTCCGCGAATTTCCGTTTACTGATATCCCCCAGCGAACCCACCATACGCACCGCCACGCCATCGGCATCACGGACGGCCTCTCCGCGTGACAACACCCAACGTTCCACAGCGTCCCTGCGCCGAATGCGATATTCCATTTGAAACGCTACACCGTTTTCCAAATGACTACGCATCGCTGCAACGACGGCCGCATGATCATCAGGATGTATGTTGTCGAACAATATGGATTCTGCATCCGGAAATTCATCCGCACTGAAACCTATAATCTCCAACCATCGCCGCGATGTATATGCCTTCTTCGTGATGATATCCCAATCCCAAACCCCGTCGTTTGTACCTTGCATGACTAGGCGTAATTGTTCTTCGCTAGCATGTAGCGTCGCCGTCCTCTGACGCAACGCGGCGCGCATTTCACGAAAATCATCAGCGAGCTGACCGATCTCATTGCTGGATTGAATCGTAATAGGAACATCAAAATTGCCGGCCGCGATCTCACGCGTCGTCTGCGCCAACGCCTTCAGGCCATGTAACATCCAATTGATCGCCGCGATCAACGTAATCGTGGTGATAAATATCGCCAGCGCCGCGATAAAAAAACCCTGGTTCAATAATTCGGTGCGCGCATCTATCAGTGCATGAGTGGACAAACCG
>JAOUGF010000034.1 GCA_029857925.1 Gammaproteobacteria bacterium | reverse complement strand
GCCATGCCGTCTTCGATAGACAGGATAGGATACTTGTTGACCCAATTCTCCAAGTAATCACCGAATTCAGCGCTGGAGAGTATTTTGCCTTCCGACTCAAGATGATATTTGCCGTCACGATAAAATTCAGAACTTGCGACATCAACGCCCAAATAGATATCTTCGCCCGCGCGGTAACCGGCCTTTTCTATACTTTCCAAAATAACTTGGATCGCCTCTTCGTTCGATTTCAGATCGGGCGCAAAGCCGCCTTCATCACCAACGGCGGTGTTCAATCCTTTGGCCTGCAACACCTTCTTCAGCGCGTGAAACACCTCTGCGCCATAACGCACCGCTTCTCGGAAGGTCGGCGCGCCGACGGGTAAGATCATAAATTCTTGCACATCGATATTATTATCCGCATGCGCGCCGCCATTGATGATATTCATCATCGGCATCGGCATGACATATTCCTGCGCTGTTCCTAAATAACGATACAAAGGCACGCTAGCCGCCTGCGCCGCTGCACGCGCCAAGGCCAATGATACCGCCAAAATCGCGTTTGCGCCTAAGCGACCTTTATTTGGCGTGCCGTCGATATCGATCATAATTTTGTCGATAACCGATTGCGCGTTGACATTTTGCCCGACGATGGCTGCGCGAATGGAAGAATTAACATTTGTCACGGCATTCATCACGCCCTTACCACCAAACCGGCGCATGTCACCGTCACGCAGTTCCAACGCCTCGCGCGAGCCCGTCGAGGCACCCGACGGCACGGCCGCACGGCCGATTATCCCGCCTTCAACGATAACATCCGCTTCCACCGTCGGATAGCCACGCGAATCAATAATTTCTCTTGCCCTTACATCAACGATCTTACTCATTACTCGCAGTCTCTCTAAACATTAAATTGAACCCTCACAAAAACGTCTCTGCGTATTTTGATCTAGATTATCGTGTCAAAGACGTATTCTGTAACAAATTATTTCATCGCACTCGCTTCTGCCCAAGGCCGTGCCTTGACTACCGCGTCTATTTCTTTTAACACCGCCAAGAGCTCGGCCATTTGTTGCAACGGCCACGCGTTAGGCCCGTCACTCAAGGCCTTTGCCGGATTGGGGTGGGTTTCCATAAACAACCCGCTGACTCCAGCCGCCACTGCAGCGCGCGCCAAGACCGGCACGTGCTCGCGTTGGCCGCCTGAGCGATCGCCTTGACCTCCGGGCAATTGCACAGAATGGGTCGCGTCGAAGACCACCGGACAACCCGTATCGCGCATCACCGCCAGTGCGCGCATATCCGATACCAGGTTATTATACCCGAAGGAGACACCGCGTTCGCATACTAATATTTGTTGATTACCGGTCGCGCGCGCCTTGTCGACGACATTTTTCATGTCCCAAGGCGCGAGGAATTGACCTTTTTTAATGTTGACCGGCAGGCCTTGCTTCGCAACATTTTGAATGAAATTCGTTTGTCGGCACAAAAACGCCGGTGTTTGCAACACGTCTACAACCGCCGCAACCTCGTCCAACGGCGTATCTTCATGCACGTCGGTCAATACCGGGACACCGATTTGACGCTTTACCTGCTCTAGAATTTTTAGTCCTTCCGCCATGCCCGGCCCGCGAAAGCTCGACGCCGACGAACGGTTGGCTTTATCGAACGACGATTTGTAAATAAAAGGAATCGCCAAACCTGCGCATACATCTTTTAGCGCACCGGCGGTATCCAACGCCAACTGTAAACTCTCTATAACGCACGGACCCGCAATTAAAAACAAGGGCCTGTTTAAGCCTACCGAGTGGCCGCACAGCTCCATATTACATCTCCTCAGTCGCCGACATTGGCAGTCTCATAGCACATGCAAATACCACCCCGTTACAAGGCGCCTGCTAATGGGGTTTACCCGCATGGTGCGCATTTGCCGCCACAACAAACTGCGTGAACAAGGGATGGCCGTCACGCGGAGTGGAGGTGAATTCCGGATGGAATTGGCAGGCGACGAACCATGGGTGGTCCGCAATCTCTATGGTCTCCACGAGCTTGCCATCCAGTGAGTAACCGGATATGACCAAACCTGACTGCGTCAATGCATCACGATAAAGATTATTAAATTCATACCGATGTCGATGCCTTTCGCTGATTACGTCCTTACCATACAACTGACGTATACGAGTGCCTTGCACCAACTGGCATTCTTGCCCGCCCAGTCGCATGGTGCCACCAAGATGGGTCTCTTTTGTACGTGTTTCTTTTGTCCCCTCGCGGGTCATCCATTCGGTAATCATTGCAATGACGGGGTACTTCGTTTGTGGCGCGAATTCTGTGCTATTGGCATCCACCAGCCCTGCAACATTGCGCGCATATTCGATCACGGCGACCTGCATACCCAGACAAATGCCTAGATACGGGATTTTATGGGTACGCGCATAATTTACTGTACGAATCTTGCCTTCTATGCCGCGCTCGCCGAACCCGCCGGGTACCAAAATCGCATCTACGCCTTTTAAGACGTCGGTACCGTTACGCTCGATATCTTCCGAGTCGATGTATACGATATTTACTTTTGTACGGGTCTGTATGCCGGCATGTATCAACGCCTCAGACAAGGATTTATAAGACTCCGTCAAGTGCATATATTTACCGACCATCGCCACATTGACAGTCTGCTGTGGATGCGTTAACGCATCAATCACCGTTTCCCATTCTGAAAGGTTTGCGGGGGGCGGGGTTAATCCCAGCATCTCCACAACGACATCGTCCAGGCCCTGATCATGCAGCACCAGCGGTACTTTGTAAATGCTGTCCACATCCGGTGCGGAGAAAACGCCTTCGGCGCGCACGTTGGTAAACAGCGCGATTTTTTTTCGCTCATCTTCACCCAAACTGCGTGACGCGCGGCAGAGCAAGATGTCAGGCTGGATACCAATACTACGCAATTCTTTTACGGAATGCTGGGTGGGCTTGGTCTTTAATTCACCCGCCGTCACGACATAGGGCAATAACGTAAGGTGCATATATAAAGCATCACGCCGCCCGAGTTCAGTACCCATTTGGCGGATCGCCTCTAGGAACGGTAGCGATTCTATGTCGCCGACCGTGCCGCCGATTTCAACCAACGCCACATCATAACCTGCGGCGCCTGCTCTAATATTCGCCTTGATCTCGTCGGTGACGTGTGGGATGACCTGCACCGTCGCGCCCAGATATTCACCACGACGCTCTTTGCCGATGACGTTTTCATAGATGCGGCCAGTCGTGAAGTTGTTCTTTTTGGTCATCGTCGTACGCACAAAGCGTTCATAGTGGCCGAGATCTAGATCGGTCTCTGCACCGTCTTGCGTGACGAACACCTCGCCGTGTTGGAAAGGGCTCATAGTGCCAGGGTCTACGTTAATGTAGGGGTCCAGTTTAAGCAACGTGACTTTGAGACCACGAGACTCTAGCAACGCAGCAAGCGAGGCCGACGCGATGCCCTTACCCAAAGAGGAAACCACGCCACCGGTGACGAAGATATACTTGACCATGGAAGTATCGATGTAGACTCTATAAAACCCGGTACACCTTACCAGATTAGGCGTTTTTCCTCAACGCGGAATTTACCCATGTTATTCACTTTTCAGGTAGACCTCCCCTTGCGTTGAGGGATGACCATTCCCACGTGACGCCTGGTTCACCTGCCTTCGCCGCACATCCCTCGGCGACACCAATGCCGGGAACAAACACCAACGTCTCGCCTTGGAAGACCAAGGGTAGCCGCTGGCGCAGCCAAGGTGGGATGCGTGCCTCCTGAAAAAGATGTTTTAGTGGGTGATGCCCGCGACGATTCAAAAGCTGCATGACCTCCCCTCCACGACGCACCCGCACGGTCAACGCGCCTTGCTGTAACCGCGCTAGACTAACGCCCATCCCCAGCGCGTGACGCACTAAAGTACCGATGTCGTCGATGTTTCCAACATAGACAATCCGTCCCACACAACCTGCCAGTCTGCGGGTGGCGCAGGGGCCAGGGGCCGCTGCATATAGAGGTGTTGGGTGTACCGCCGCACTTCTACGCCTGGCCATGTCACCAGCGGACACGCGTCGTTCGCAGCGTGTAACATTTGCGCGATGATGTGGTCGATATGGGTACGGTAGGGTGTCGGCAAACCTAAACGGCGCGGCCAATAGGCGAGCAGATTGCGCAATCGGTGGGGTGGCAGCGCGACCAAAGACGGCACATGCAATTGGCCGACATCGCTTGTGGAACACTGTTCGAAATCTATCTCTGCCAGATCTTCCGCGAGCGCAGCGGCGTCTGCCGCCAGTGCGGCACTGCGTTGTAACGTAGTACCGTAGCTTGGCCAACGCGCCGCGATAACGGGGACGACACTATGGCGAACGTAATTACGCGCATAGCGTTGGTCTTCATTGCTGGGATCGTTTATCCACAGCAAGCCTTGCTGTTGCGCATAGGCATATAACGCGGAGCGCGGCATTTGTAACAGGGGGCGTATCAAACTGGCCTCGCCGAACGCCTGGACGAGCGGCATTGCCGACAAGCCACGTACCCCAGCGCCTCGCAATAATTGTAACAATAGCGTTTCCACTTGATCGTCTTGGTGGTGGGCGGTGATCCACCAATCGCCCTTTTGCACACGCGCCCGTAACGCGGCATACCGTGCTACGCGCGCCTGTTCTTCCACGCTCAGCCCTGGCCCCGAAGGAATCTGTACACGGATAGCTTCAAACGCGAACCCTGATTCTGTGCAGGTTCGCTGGCACTCGCGCTCCCAAAGATCGGCAAGGCTTGACAATCCATGATTCACGTGAAACGCCAGAATATTGACATTCAGACTAGACTGTAAGTCTTTGATTCTATGTATGCTATGCAACAGCACGCGGGTGTCTAGCCCACCACTGTAGGCGATACAGAGCCGCGTGGGCGCCGGAGCCAACTGATTTTCAATTAGATTTTCAAAGACTTGCGCTAGCACACCAGGGTCGTATGGGGCGCCTTTGTGGGATTGGTTTTCCACCCCTTTTGTTAGCCGTTGGATTTGTAATTTCCGAATTGCATCAATCGCTTATAGCGAGCATCTAGTAACTTATCTAAACTCATTGCGGAGAGACGTTCAAGGCCCTCATTTAATGCAACGCGGATATTCTCTGCGGTGCGGTCAATATCACGGTAGGCGGAACCCAACGGCTCTTCTATGATTTGGTCGATCAGGCCCAGCGACTTCAAACGCTCCGCCGTGATACCCATCACCTCTGCGGCCTCGCTGGCCTTGTCTGCACTTTTCCATAATATCGACGCGCAGCCTTCAGGCGAAATGACTGAATAGGTGCTGTATTGCAACATCATGATGCGGTCACCCACCCCTATCGCCAGCGCGCCGCCGGAGCCGCCTTCGCCAATCACGGTACAAATAATCGGGGTACGCAGTTCCGCCATCACCTGCAAATTTCGCGCAATGGCCTCGCTCTGCCCACGCTCCTCTGCCCCCACCCCCGGATAGGCGCCGGGCGTATCAATAAAGGTGATCACAGGCATCTTAAAGCGCTCTGCCATTTCCATAATTCTCAAGGCCTTACGGTAACCTTCCGGACGTGGCATGCCGAAGTTACGGCGGATTTTTTCTTTCGTATCACGGCCCTTTTGTTGGCCGATCACTGCCACCGGCCGCCCTTCCAAACGGGCGATACCAGAGACAATCGCGGGATCGTCAGCGTAGGTACGGTCGCCATGCAACTCTTCGAACTCGGTAAAGATACGTTCTATATAATCTAGTGTGTAGGGTCGTTGAGGATGACGCGCCAACTGTGAAATTTGCCAGGCGGTGAGCGAGGAATAAAGGGTTTTCATCAGCGTTTGACCCTTTTGCTCCAAACGGTGGATCTCCTCCGAAAGGTTGATCTCCGCATCGCTGCCTACATAACGCAACTCTTCTATCTTTGCCTCTAACTCCGCGATAGGACGTTCAAATTCAAGAAAATTCAGATTCATAAATCATCCTCACGGCAATCCAATCATTGAAACCTAGGCCTAATCGTAGGCCCGCGCGCCGCATTCACACAGTGCGCGCCACGTGCCAACCCGCCCACCACTCCTTAGGCCTACAAACTTCAGCGGTAATTATAACCGTCTTAACGATCATAGTCCAAGCGCAGGCCTTGCACGCCCTGCAGTCGCTGCAATCGATGCAACAATTCGTCCGTAGGCTTTATACGCCACGCGTCACCTAACACCAAGCGCGCGGCCGCGCCGTCTGACGCATATTCCACGCAAATCGGGCAACCACCATTACGATAGGGGCCTAACGTATCGACTAAATGCGAGATCAGAGCGCTATTCTTTTTGTCCAACGCGATTACCAATCGTTTAGCATACTTTTGCCGCGCCTGATCAATATCGAAAACGGCCTTCGCGCTCATACGAAATCCGCCGGAATACTCGTCTACGTTCACCTCACCCTCCACGATCAATAATTTATCGTCTACGATGAGGTCGCGGTATTTGAGGTAGATATCCGCGAAGATCGCCAATTCAACGCGACCACTACGATCATCCAGGGTCACAAACGCCATGCGATCGCCGCGCTTGGTTTTCATAGTGCGCAAACCGACGATCAGGCCTGCCACAATGACGGCTTGATTCAATGTCGGCCGCAAGTCTACTATTCGACTACTTATGATATGTTTGAGTTCGCTTTGATAGCGTTCTATCGGGTGACCGCTCAAATACAATCCTAAGGTCTCTTTCTCTCCTTCTAAACGCTGGCTTTCAGGCCAATCTTCTACTTTTTCATATACGCTTTCTGTATCCAGCGCGAGACCGGGCAATTCCGTTCCAAATAAGTCATTTTGCCCGGTAGTTTGATCGCGCATGCGTTGCTCGGCGCGCTGCAATGCGGTGGACAGGGCATGCATCAACGTTGCGCGCCCAGGGCCTAATTCATCTAATGCGCCGGAACGCACCAATGTTTCCATCGTCCTGCGATTGAGTTTTTTCAAATCGATACGCTGACTAAATTCAAATAAATTATTAAAGCTACCTCCCTGTTTGCGTTCCTCCAATATTGCTTCCACTGCGGCAAGACCCAGGCCTTTTATCGCACCCAAACCATAATATAGGGTGTTTTCATCTTTGGCGCGAAACATGTATTCACAAACATTTACACGCGGAGGTAACAATTTCAATTTCATGCGCGCGCATTCATCAATCAATGTAACCACTTTGTCGGTATTGTCCATGTCCGCTGACAATACTGCCGCCATAAACGCGGCAGGAAAATACGCTTTCAACCACGCTGTTTGATAAGACACCAACGCGTAGGCTGCGGAGTGCGATTTGTTGAAACCGTAACCTGCGAATTTCTCCATCAAGTCGAAAATATAGGTCGCCGTGGCGGCCGTTACGCCATTCGCCAGCGCGCCTTCGGTGAAAATCTCACGTTGTTTTGCCATTTCCTCCGGCTTTTTCTTACCCATGGCGCGCCGCAGTAAATCGGCGCCACCTAACGTGTAGCCCGCCAACACCTGCGCGATCTGCATCACCTGCTCTTGATACAGGATAACGCCGTAGGTGGGTTTTAATATCGGTTCCAACGCAGGGTGCGGATACTCCACGCGTGCGCGCCCGTGTTTGCGATTGATAAAATCATCCACCATGCCCGACTGCAATGGGCCTGGCCGAAATAACGCGACCAACGCCACGATGTCTTCAAAACAATCGGGTTGCAGGCGTTTAATCAAATCCTTCATGCCACGGGATTCCAACTGGAACACCGCCGTCGTGTCACACGCCTTCAATAGATCAAACGCGCGCTTGTCATCCAAGGGGATGCGCGTGATGTCCATCGGAGGCTCGCCGCGCTGGCCTAAAACGAAATTAATCTCCTTGATCGCCCAGTCGATGATCGTAAGTGTGCGCAGGCCTAAGAAGTCAAACTTGACCAAACCAACGGATTCAACATCGTCCTTATCCAATTGCGTGACCAAGCTACCGCCGCCCGCTTCACAATAGAGCGGCGTGAAATCGGTCAGTTGCGATGGCGCGATGACGACACCACCGGCGTGTTTACCTGCATTGCGGGTGAGACCTTCCAGTTTCATCGCCAATTCAACGACGGTGCGCACGTCTTCTTCTTTTTCAAAGCGCTCTTTGAATTGCGGCTCTTCGATCGCCTTTTCCAGCGTAATGCCCAACTCCATCGGGATCAGCTTAGCGATCTGATCTACAAATCCGTAGGGATAACCTAGGACGCGACCGCAATCTCGCACCACAGCTTTTGCAGCCATTGAGCCGTAGGTGATGATCTGTGAGACCTTTTCGCGCCCATATTTATGCGACACATACTCGATCACACGATCGCGTTTTTCCATGCAGAAATCGACGTCAAAATCCGGCATGGAAACACGTTCTGGGTTTAAAAATCGCTCGAACAGCAGGTCATATTTAATAGGATCTAAATCTGTGATGGTCAATGCGTAAGCCACCAAAGAACCGGCGCCCGAACCGCGCCCAGGTCCTACCGGAATTCCGTTTTGTTTTGCCCATTGAATAAAATCCGCGACAATTAAAAAGTAGCCTGTAAATCCCATCTTGATGATGACGTCCATTTCCAGCACCAGACGTTCATCATATTGCTTGCGCAATTCATGAAATTTCTCTTTTTGACGATCGAACAACACATCCAATCGCTCTTCCAAACCGCGTTGCGCTTGTGCACGAAAATAACTGTCTACATTCATGCCTTCAGGCACTGGAAACTCAGGCAAATAATTCTTACCCAGCGACATTTCCAAGTTACAACGTTTGGCGATCTCTACGCTGTTTATCAACGCCTCTGGTAAATCCGCAAACACCTCCGCCATTTCATCCGGGGAGCGTAGATATTGTTGAGAGGAATAATTCTTGATGCGCCGTGGATCGTCCAGCGTGCGCCCTTCGTGTATACAAACACGCGCCTCGTGAGCATCAAAGTCCTGAGCATCGATAAATACGACATCATTCGTCGCCACCACCGGCACTCCGCGATGTGCCGCCAACGGTACCGCCAATGCGATGTATTCTTCTTCGCGATCGCGTCCTGTGCGCTGCACCTCTATGTAAAATCGCTGGGGAAACCACGCTAACCAACGATTAAGATAGGCTTCTGCCGCGTGCGGGTTGCCCGCCAACAATGCCGTTCCGATATCGCCCATGCGGGCGCTTGACAGCGCGATTAGCCCGTCTGTGTTGCCATTTAACCAACTGGTGTTGAGTACCGGATAACCGCGCTGCTGCCCCTCGGTATATGTCCGCGACACCAATTGCGTTAGCGATTTGTAACCTTGCGCGTTCTGGCACAACAGCAGTAAGCGATACAACTGTTGAGGCTCGTCCTCATGACTGATCCACAAATCCACGCCAATGAGGGGTTTGACACCCGCCCCCAGAGCGTTCTTATAGAATTTCACCATGCCGAACATATTTGATTGATCTGATAAGGCCACGGCAGGCATCCCCGTCGAAGCGACAGACTTCATCAGTTTTTTGATGCGCACCAAACCATCCACCAGGGAATATTCCGTATGCACGCGTAGGTGAACAAATTGGTTCATGTCTTTACTCCATACTTGCATCTGCGATACAACGCAGGCAATTGCAGACAAGATGATGCGCTATTCAGTGACAACCGAATTTAACATCGATTTCACAGGCTCAAAGGATCGACGATGTATTTCACAAACACCCAATGTATGCAATGCCGCCAGATGTTGCGCGGTACCGTATCCTTTATGTTTTGCGAATCCATAACCAGGGAAGTGGCGATCTAACGCCTGCATTTCATGATCGCGTGTCACCTTCGCTATAATAGACGCGGCACTGATGGCCGCCACTTTTGCGTCTCCCTTGACCACGGCAACACAAGGCAGCGAAAGTTCCGGGCAGCGATTGCCATCTACATATACAACCTGTGGCTGCATCACCAGACCCTCCACGGCGCGGCGCATCGCCAGCAGCGTGGCGCGTAAAATGTTGATGTTATCTATCTCCTCCGCTTCCGCGCGGCCCAACGCCCATGCCAACGCGTTCTCTTTTATCAGCTCCGCCAGGCGTTCACGTTGTTTTTCAGTCAATTTTTTAGAGTCCGCCAACCCATGGATCGGTCGCATGGGGTCTAATATCACTGCAGCCGTCAAGACCGGTCCCGCCAACGGGCCACGCCCTACTTCATCCACACCTGCGATGCAAATATGCGACGGAATAACAATTTCTTGCATGCTTATCAATTACCCATCAACTGTGCCACGGCTTGCGCGGCGGTTTTATCGGCGTTGCAACGCAATTGCCGATGAATCTGCTCGAATTCGTTAACTACTGCCTGCAATCGTGTCGGATCTTTTAGATAGTCCAGTGCTGCGCTACCCAAGGCTTCAGGCGTCGCCGCATCCTGTAACAATTCTGGCACTAACGCGCGGCCCGCTAACAAATTTGGCAATGCCACATATGCGACCTTCACCAGTGATTTATAAATCCAAAAACTTATTCTACCCATTTTATAAGTCACCACCATGGGCCTTTTCAACAATGCTGTTTCCAGCGTCGCAGTGCCTGACGCCAATATCACGACGTCCGCCGCCACCATGGCCGTTTGGGACTGCCGGTCCACCAACGTTATCGGTAAAGGCTGTGATTGTTGTGCTAGCAACTTTTCAAAAAATTCACGCGTCACTGCGTTCGCAAACGGCACGACAAAATGTAACCCTGGCCTGTGTTGTTGGCACCAATACGCCGTCGCAAGCATGATTGGCGCGAGGTGCTTTACCTCACTCATGCGACTCCCCGGCAACAACGCAATGATCTCGGAATTGGGCAAGCCAAGCGTCGCCCGAGCAGCCACCCTGTCTACTTGAAGAGGAATATGATCCGCCATCGGGTGCCCCACATACGTTACGGGTACATGCGCATTTTGATAAAATTCGGCCTCGAAGGGAAATAGCGTGAGCATTCTATCCACAGCCGAGCGTATTTTATGAATGCGATACCGCCGCCAGGCCCATACAGAGGGGCTGACATAGTGCACTGTTTTTATTCCTGCC
>JAOUGF010000033.1 GCA_029857925.1 Gammaproteobacteria bacterium | reverse complement strand
AAAAGATCGCGTATTTGATCCAAGAATGCGGTTATAAGCCTAATTCTATTGCGGCGGTCACGTTTACCAACAAGGCCGCGCGTGAAATGAAATCGCGTATATCGCAGTTGCTAGGTGGCAAGGACGCGCGCGGGTTGATGGTCTCGACTTTTCATACATTCGGTCTGAATTTATTGCGCAAGGAAACCGCGCACGTCGGTTTGAAACCCGGATTTTCGATCTTCGACGCGCATGATTCGCTATCATTATTACGTGAGCTGACCAAAAAAAATATCAGCGACAATGAAGAATTGCAGCAAGGACAATGGCAGATATCGCGTTGGAAAAACGATTTGATGGCGCCGGAAGACG
Source organism: Gammaproteobacteria bacterium (assembly GCA_029857925.1). GTDB lineage: Bacteria > Pseudomonadota > Gammaproteobacteria > S012-40 > S012-40 > CAKKRP01. The sequence continues at coordinate 10,710 of JAOUGF010000033.1, read as the reverse complement.
CGTTGCGCGTCGCGACAGATGAATTGACGCACGCCCATGCGCGGTTGTACGCGGCGTATCAGCAAAGCCTGCGTGCTTATAACGCCGTGGATTTCGATGACTTGATCTTGTTGCCGGTGCAATTGTTACGCAATGCGGAGGCGCGCGAGCGCTGGCAAAATCGCGTGCGTTATTTGTTGGTGGATGAATATCAGGATACAAACAATACGCAATATGAATTGGTGAAGCATATCGTCGGCCCGCGCGGCGCCCTCACCGTCGTGGGAGATGATGACCAATCCATTTACGCATGGCGCGGCGCGCGGCCGCAAAATATGGAACGTTTGCAACAGGATTTTCCGCGCCTGACCTTGGTTAAACTGGAACAAAATTATCGCTCGACGGGGCGCATATTGAGGTCTGCGAACCGCCTCATCGCGAATAATCCCCATGTATTTGAAAAAAAATTGTGGAGCGAACTCGGCCCCGGTGATCCACTGCGTGTGCTGCGTTGTAACGACGAGGCGCACGAGGCGGAACGCGTGGTCAGTGAAATTTTGAGTCACAAATTTCAGCATCGCACGGATTTTCGTGACTACGCGATACTTTACCGGGGCAACCACCAATCGCGGGTATTTGAAAAGGCGTTGCGTGATTTACGTATCCCGTATTTCATCACCGGCGGCACCTCGTTTTTTGAGCGCGTAGAGGTCAAGGACATCATGGCCTATCTGCGCTTGCTGGCCAACCCCGCCAACGACACCGCGTTTTTGCGTATCGTCAACACCCCGCGCCGCGAAATCGGTCCGACGACGTTGGAAAAACTCGGCGTTTACGCGACGTCACGCGGGGTCAGCCTGACCGATGCGGCCGATGAATTGGGGCTGGAACAACACCTGCCCGAGGCCGCGTTGGCGCGTCTGCGTCGTTTTACGCGCCAAATGGACGAACTACGCGAACGCGGCAAGCGCGGCGATCCGGTGGCCGTGGTGCGTGATTTGATAAAAGAAATCAATTACGAGGCATGGATGTCGGACAACTCTAAGGACGATAAGGCCGCTGAAAAACGCATGGAGAACGTTTGGGAATTGGTCACCTGGACGCAAGAGCTGTACGAGCGCGACCCGCGCCAAACGCTGGGTGACATCGTCGCGCACATGGCGCTGATGGATATTTTGGATCGCCAGGATACCGACAACGAGGCGGACCAAGTGAGTTTAATGACCCTGCACGGGGCCAAGGGCTTGGAGTTTCCGCATGTCTATATCGTCGGCATGGAGGAGGAATTGCTGCCCCACCGTTCGAGCATAGAGGCGGGTGATATCGAGGAAGAGCGGCGCTTGGCGTATGTGGGCATCACGCGCGCGCAAAAAACGCTGACCTTCAGCCATGTCGTGCGGCGGCGGCGGTTTGGTGAAAACATGGAGTGTGTGCCCAGCCGGTTTTTGGAGGAGTTGCCCGTCGAAGACCTGCAATGGGAGGCCCGTGCCGAGGCCAACCCCGAACAAAGCCAGCAGCGGGGTCAGGCCCATCTGGCGAATCTGCGGGGGATGCTGGGGAAGGGGTAAACCCTGTGCTATAATCCCCGCCCATGCGCCCGTAGCTCAGATGGATAGAGTGTTGGCCTCCGAAGCCAAAGGTCGTGAGTTCGAATCTCGCCGGGCGCACCACATTTACGCAAATTTCTTTGGATTTTCCTCAAGGGTACGCCGCATGGGTATTATGTAGGTTATTGTGTATGCAATTTTCAGTTGTGGCTTTCCTGTTCTTTAAGTCCCCCAATTCGAACGTGCAGTCTTTTTAAAGAGATAAAAAAGGGGCATGCGCCCCGAAAAAATTACACAAATCAGCGTTATTTACCGCATCACTACGCCCTGACGAAAGGTGATCGCCCACGTTGCGCTACGCGGGATTTTAATTAACTCGTAGGGTTCTTCCACGATCAAACACTGTAGGGGTAGGCTGGAAACCACGATCTGTGAGCGCACCTGCGTGTGATTTTTGTGTTCTTCTACGTCGTTAATTTTTACGTCATATCCACACGACGGGGTGTAACCTAAAAACACCCCGACCACGACTTCACGCTCAAAATCGACCTTGGGCATCGGTTCGGCGACCATGCTGCCTTGGCTATGGTGCATCCACAGCATTTCAAATTCTTGGGCATTGCGTATCACGACATCCATTTGGTGGGTCACGCCGCTTTGACTGCCGCGTGCGATCGTCTCGAAGGGTATCTCGCGGTCGTGGTCACGGTCTCGGTCCGCGTATGCGGGGAGGCTGATAGCGGAGATCGTAGAGGCGGCTAAAGTTATCGCTAAAATGTTCGATTTCATTACACACTCCTTATGTGACAGTGGATAGATCGTTATAACGCGAGAGGGTGAAAAATCAGGTATTGCGAGGACTGCTTTTTTATTTATACTCCACGCGATGACAGGCCGCAAGTGGCGGCAGGAAGGGATGTAACGGGTGATGCGCACCTACGCACGAGTGACACAAGTCTTAGATTTGTTAGAAACGGCGCTGTGTGAGCAGGGCTTGTGGACGGCACTCCCGCCCACCCCGGCGGCGATGGCCAGCCGCATGCCTTTTTGTTGTGATACCATGAGTTTACAGGCCTGGCTGCAATGGCAGTTGGTACCCCGTCTGCGCGCGATTGTGGAGGCGCAGGGGCCGTTACCGGCGCGATCTGCGATTGCCCCCTATGCCGAGGTGCGCTGGCCCCAGTCGCCGCCCTATTTGGCGCTGGTGGCGCTGTTGCGCGACTTAGATGCCACGCTGGAGGGCGGCGGTGTAAGGTGAGACGCGTGTCCTAAATACAGGGAACCCCGAGGGGTGCGCGTGGTCTATAATCGTTGGTCTGTAGTCGTGGTTGTTTCCCGGTTTAACCCCCTTGATTAATGGAGTATTTATGTCAGTTAAAGCTTTTATCGCGGTTGCGTTATTGAGTGCCCCGTTGGCGGTATTTGCGTGCGGAGGCAAAGAATCCAAGATGCACCTGGGGCAGGTCGTCAATATCGACGCGAAGGCGCGTACCTTCACGATACGCGATGCCGAAACCAGTCGCCCGGTCACCTTCAAGGCCAACGATGAAGTGATGGCCGGTGTGAAGAAGGCCAGCGGTACGGTGCAAGTGAATTTTGAAGAAAACGCGGACGGTGCGTTAAATGCTGTAGGTGTGACGTTCTAAAGCGATGGTGTATGCGTAGGGGTGCCCGAGGTGCGGTGCCCCTACTTTTCCCTTCTATACCTTAAACCTTCCCACCGCGGTTTGCATCTGCACGGCGAGTTGCGCCAGCGTTTCGCTGGCCTTGGTGGTCTCTTCGGCGCCGCGTGAGGATTGGTCGGCCACGCTGCGGATGTTGATAATGTTGCGATTAATATCATCCGCGACCTGCGTATGGGCCTGGATCGCGCGGTCGATTTGCGCGCTCATATCTGAGATATTAGTGACACCTTCGGTAATGGTTTGCAAAGACATGCCCGCCTTGGCGGCCTGATCGACGGTAGATTGCGCGCGGGATTTGCTTTCCACCATCGCCTTTACGGCCTCTGTTGCACCACTCTGCAAGCGTTCGATCATATCGCGTATCTCTTGTGTCGATTGTTGGGTGCGGCTGGCCAGAACCCGGACTTCGTCGGCGACCACCGCAAACCCGCGACCTTGTTCACCTGCACGCGCCGCTTCAATCGCGGCATTTAACGCCAATAAGTTGGTTTGTTCGGCAATACCGCGGATGACATCCATCACGGTGCCGATGCTTTCGCTATCGGATTGCAATTTGCGCACAACTTCGGCGGCTTTGTCGATTTCCTGCGACAGGGCGTCTATGCGTTCTATGGTCTCGGTGACTATCTTTTTGCCTGAAGCGGTTTCGTTGTCGGCATTGTGCGCGGCCTTGGCGGCGATCTCGACATTTTGCGACACTTCGAGGATGGTCGCCGTCATTTCATTGATCGCGGTCGCCACCTGTTCGGTGTTTTCGGTTTGTTTGCGCAGCCCGTCACTCGATTCATTGGTGATGATAGAGAGTTCTTCCGCCGCGCTCGCCAACTGCGCGGAGTGTGAATGGATCTCGCTAACTTGTTCACGCAGGCTGGTCACCAGTGCCGCCAGACCCACCCCTAATGTATGTAATTCTGCTAAGCCCTTGGCCTCTACTTTGACGGTTAAATCGCCCTCGGAGCATCGCCGCATATTGGTGGTCAAATTGCGCAATGGGCTAAAGACGTAGCTGTTGAAGATGGTGATCGCGAACGCGACGCCCCCACCGATGACGGCTAAAAAGAAGACCAACGACGTGATTTCGGTACGCCTGAAGGTACTATTGAATTCTTCTATCGACTCAATGACGTCCATATGTATTTTGCCCTTACCGTCCGCGCTTTTAAGGTCAAAACCGACGATATGGTTGTGGGTGTTGCCGCCCTCGCTCCATTCTTTCGAGCGGAATAATTCCTTCGCGCCTTGCGAGATGCGTAACGGGGTTTTGGTGATATTTGCGACCTTAGGCAGATTGTGCGCGGGATCGACGACGGCCTCGATATAGCCGATTACTCGCAATCCACCGATGGCCGTGACCACGCTAAAATTTACTTGACCATCCGCAGCAGTCCACAATTGCGCATAGGGCTTAACACGTTCGGCGCCTGTACGGGCCTTTAGCTTGTTATAGATCGTGTCGTCCAGTTTGGCGGGTAATGTCGTGACGCCTTGGACGCTCTGAGCGAGCAGATTCAATTCGGGGTCATAGACGCGTAATTTATGCAAATTCAACACGCCCGAGGTGACAAATCGTTGCGCGAATTGGTCATTCAAAAGTGTGACAAGTTCGCTATCCCCGGCTTTTTCTGCGGCCTTAACAAAGGCCTCGCGGAACGTATCCGCTTTTTGAGTGCTGAGCACCAGGTCAGTGACTTGTTCATCCAGCTGATTCATGACTTGTTCGACGGCCACCCCCAGGATGCGCGATAACACGCGCGTTTCTTCATTCAGCGCGGCCTTGTTATAAACGCGGCCGACGACGATGGAAAGTATGATTACCGCAACGCCAATCACGCCTAGCAGTGTGATGGTGAAGACCTTGAGCGAAAGCTTGTCGAGTTTCATGCTAATGTGTAATCCTGGTTGATATTAGCGTGTCCTGAGTGATGATAATGAGGAAATTCCGCCCATCCTTGGGCGGAGGGTTCCACGATTAATGCACCAATGGCAGACCTTTGGATTCCCATTCTTCAATGCCGCCACGGAACCAATAGACCTTCTTATAACCGGCTGCCATCGCAACCTTAGAAGAATCTACGCTACGGCCGCAACGCACACCGTTGCAATAGAACAACACCGGCGTGGTCTTGCTCTTGACGACCTTGGCCAGGGAATCTGGCGTGGTGTCGGTGTTAGGCATGCTGATCGCGCCTTCGATAAAGCCTTTCTTGAAGTCACTGGCCTTGCGTGAATCGATAATGACTAAATTGGGTGTCTTTTCTACTAGGGCGACCACTTCTTCCGCGCTGACACGCGTGGTACCATCGACGAATTCGGGGGTCAGCGGGTGTTCGCTGTTGGCATAAACCCCTGAATTCATTAAAAATGCGGTGGTTACCAACGCGGCCGCCTTCATTAGCTTGTGCATGATTGCTCTCCTATCACATGTAAACGTTACGGGTACTCACGAGTTCTAAACGAACCGCTAATCCCTGCCCCGTTATCGACAAATTAAAGGCGCAACTTTAGCCGGAACGCAATAAATCCATGGGGATGTACAGGTTAAATAACGCTTGCAATCAAGTGGTTGGAGAGGTGCGCGACAGGTAGTCCAATATGTATTCCATGATTTCTATGCGGTCATAGGCCTGTTGCAGCGAGGTGCCCCATACCGTGATGCCATGGCGGCGTATCATCAGCGCAGACAGGGTAGGGGTCGTGGGGTCAAACAGGCGTTCGATTTCACGTGCAATAGCGGGCACGTCGCGCCAGTTCTCAAACAGCGGTAGTGCGACGTGGGGGGCTTCGTCCCAGATGCCCATGCCTTTAATCATTTCGAGCGCGGGCAACGCGAGGGCTGTGGCATTTGTCGGCGCGTGGCGCTCTACGGCCAAGACGGCCGCAATGCTATGCACATGCAACGCAGCGCGCGCGGTAGGGTCGTGTCGATAGATGACCTGGTGGATGCTGGTCTCGGCGGAGGGGCGATCATGGGGTTTGCAGGTCTCGACGACCTGGCCGTCGGCGACCGCGACCTTAACGAAATCATCCGGGGTGAGTTGTCCCTTGGGGTAACCACTCGCGGTGATCCAAAAACTCGTGCCTTCGGTGTTACGTACACTGAGGTTGCCTGCGGTGCCTGCCATCCAGCCACGGGCGTGAAAATGGCGTGCGATCTCTGCTAACGCCGCGCGCGGTTCGCGTTCGTCCCATAACGTCGCCATTGCGCCTATTGGGCCTCGCCAAATTTGTTGCTGACCAAACTGGATAAGGCCTCTACCGCATTTTGCTCGTCCGTACCATTAGCGGTGATAATGATATGTGTACCCTTCGCCGCAGCCAACATCATGACGCCCATGATGCTCTTGCCATTGGCTTGACGACCGTCTTTTTCCACCGCGACGTCGCAGGAGAACTGCGTGGCGAGCGTCACAAATTTGGCGGCCGCACGTGCATGCAGGCCCAACATATTGACGATTTCTACGCGCTGTGTGCGCATTTGTTGATTACCCACGAAAGTGTACGATGCCGTCGTGCCCGCCTGTGATCGCCTTATCCACCAATTGGCTCAGGCTCAGCGTATGATAATTCAATATCCGCACCAGCATCGGCAGGTTCATGCCGGCAACGACCTCAATATGATGGGCCTTTTTAAGTTTGCACGCAATATTGCTGGGCGTGGAGCCGTAGATATCGGTGAGCACCAACACCCCATCACCTTCATCAAGGCGGGCCAATTTTTCATAGGCCTCGCGCAACGTACGCTCAGGATTGCTGTGCTTGTTCACTGCCAAGACTTCGGTCATGATGGGGCATACCCCAATCACCGCGACGGCAGTGTCTAATAATGATTGCCCGACTGTGTCATGGGCGATAATCAATACGCCGACCGTCATGTCAATTCTCTATGCCTGACTAACATATTGCGATAGGTGGCACCGAAGTGCGCCGCGAGGCGTTCAACCATGTACACCGAACGGTGGTAGCCGCCGGTACAGCCTATGGCCACCGTGAGGTAGCTGCGATTGGAGGCTGCGATACGCGGTAACCACTGTTCTAAAAACGCGCACACATCGTCAAACATCGCATGAACTTCGGTATGTTGTTCCAAGAATTCTATGACCGGCCTTTCCTTGCCGGTGTGTTGCCGTAGCTGTGCGTTCCAATGCGGATTGGGCAGGCAACGCAGATCAAAAACAAAATCCGCGTCCTGCGGTAGGCCGTGTTTATACCCGAAAGATTCGAATAACAACGACATGCCGCCGCCGACTTTGCCGACCACACGCAAGGTGATGAGATCGCGTAGCTGATGCAGGTTGCTGGTGCTGGTGTCGATGTACAGGTCAGCGCGCGATGAGATCGGTTCAAGCAATTCGCGTTCTTGATGAATGGCCTCGGACAATGACACACGCTCGCGGGTCAATGGGTGTTTACGTCGCGTCTCGCTGAAGCGCTTGATTAAAATATCTTCGGCGGCATCGAGGAAAATGACCTCGGTCTGAATTTTTCCGGTGCGCAGGCCTTGGAGTATCGCCGGAAAATGCTGTAAATCTTCACTACGGTTGCGCGCATCTATGCCCACCGCGACACGTTCATAAAACTTTTGCGCGGTGTCTTCCATGTGGGTCGCAAATGAGAACAATAACGCCAACGGTAAGTTATCTATGCAGTAATAGCCAAGGTCTTCCAACACATTGAGCGCCGTACTCTTGCCGGAACCAGAGAGGCCGCTGACGATCACCAGTTTCATGCGGTTTTTAGGCCTTGTGATTCGTTCGTGACGGGTTGGAGGGCGAGTACCCAGTCTGCAATCTGCGCGACCATTTGCGGGATATGTGAGCGTTGTATATTCAGCGTGGGAAGGCCGTAGCGGGTGAGGCGGCGCGTGGTCTCTGTCGTCTCGGGGAGGTCGGTACATAAACAGATGACCGCGCCCAAGTCGGCCGTAGCGCGCGTGGTATGTGGGCCATGTAGGTCGCGGACGTCGACCACGCCGCGCTCACGCAGCGCGAGCTTGCCTTCCCACCCGGGGACGCCATAGCCCTGCCATCGCGCGCATCGCCGACGCACCAAGACCAAATCATCCACTACTAAGCGGTGGCCAGCGGCAACCAACGCCAGTGCCAGGCTGCTTTTGCCCGACCCTGGCGGGCCACACAACACCACCCCGCAATCCCACATCTCGACAAGGGTAGCATGCAGGCTGGCGTCATGGAGTACGGCGGGTTTTAAAGCGTAGGGCATAGGCATAACATCCCGGTACGGCGCTTCGTTGTGCAATTGACAATTACGCGCCGTTGTGACGGTGATCTTTGCTCTTTTCTTTGTGCTTTACCAGTTGGCGGTCAAGCTTATCGACCAACGCATCAATGGCCGCGTACATATCGGCCTCAGTCGCATCGGCGAATAAATCATTGCCCGCGACATGTAAATTGGCCTCGGCCTTTTGTTGTTGTTTTTCGACGGTCAGCACGACTTGGGCTTGCGTGATGCGCTCGAAATGACGTGATAAGCGTTCAAATTTGTCTGTTACATAACTACGCAAAGCGGGTGTGATTTCGCAGTGATGCCCCGCAAGTTGAATATCCATTGCAAACTCCAGTGTTTGTTATGACAGGCGCTTGCGTTCGTTGGACGGTGGGATGACCAAGACGTCTCGGTATTTGGCCACCGTGCGACGTGCCACGTTAATGCCTTGTTCTGACAAGATTTTGGCTATCTTGCTGTCGCTCAAGGGTTTGCGCGCGTCTTCGTTGGCCACCAGCTTCTTGATCAAGGCCCGAATCGCCGTCGAGGAACACTCGCCGCCGCTGTCGGTGCTGACATGGCTTGAAAAGAAGTATTTTAACTCAAAAATGCCTCGAGGAGTATGCATGTATTTTTTAGTTGTAATACGTGAGATGGTGGACTCGTGCATACCGACGGCCTCGGCGATGTCGTGTAGCACCAGCGCCTTCATCGCCTCTTCGCCGTGTTCCAAAAAGGCGCGCTGGCGTTCAACGATGCAGCTGGCGACCTTCAGTAGGGTCTCGTTACGGCTTTGTAAGCTCTTGATAAACCAGCGCGCTTCTTGTAATTGCCCCTGCATATAGGTGTTGTCGGCACTTTTGTTGGCGCGCTGTACCATGCCCGCATACAGGGAGTTGATGCGTAGTTTGGGGGTCGCGTCGCCGTTCAATTCGACCTTCCATCCGATCTTGGTCTTGGACACCATCACGTCGGGTACGACGTATTCTGTGCCGGTGGTGGTGACTTGGTTGCCAGGACGGGGGTCCAACGCTTGAACGAGCTTTAATACCTCACGCAGTTGATCTTGGTTGATTTTCATTTTGCGTTGTAATTGCGCGTAGTCACGATTAGCCAATAGCTCAAAATAACTTTTAATCAACGCCTTGGCTTGGTTCACCCAGAGGGTTTCCGGGGGCAGTTGGTTAAGTTGGATAGTCAAACATTCGCGCAGGTCGCGTGCAGCCACCCCTACCGGTTCGTAGTGTTGTATCGTGTGTAATACGGTCAGCACGTCTTCCACGTCGATGACCAGTTCCGTCTTTAGATCATTCCAAATCTCTTCGACGGTGGTGCCTAAATAACCATCCTCATTCACAGAGTCGATAATCGCCGTGGCGATCACCATATCGGTGGGGGTAAACGGGGTTAGGCGCGCCTGCCACATCAAGTGGTCACGCAGAGATTCGGTCTCGGCGTTGCGATTTTCAAGCATTTTACCCGCGTCGTCGTCGCCATTGGCGGAGCCTGAGCCACTGCTCGCGCTGGAGACCGTGGTGACGTCGTACACGTCTTCCCACGCGCTGTCTACGGGGAGTTCTTCCGGCAGCGTGTCGGATTTAAATTCGATGTCGGGGGTGTCACGGAATTCGAGATCAGGGCTATCGGTAGGCCCATCGGCACTGCTGCCGTCATTTTCGAAATTTGGACTTTCAGGGCCGGATTCTTCACCCGGGCTGCTGGTGTCTTCGCTGTTTTCCGTGCTTTCCAGCATCGGATTGCTCTCCAAGGCCTCCTGAATTTCCTGTTGTAGCTCTAACGTGGAGAGTTGCAACAACCGTATGGCTTGTTGCAATTGGGGGGTCATGGTCAGGTGTTGACCCAAACGAAGTTGGAGCGACTGTTTCATCATGGCACCACAGTAAGTTGGATAACGCGGCCGTTTACACGCTGGGCCGCTCTAAAGTCGAAAATCCTTGCCTAAATAAACCTCACGTACTGTTTCGTTTTGTAAGATAGCGGACGGCGCCCCCTCGGCCATCACCTCTCCATTACTAATAATATACGCTCGTTCACATATTCCTAGTGTTTCGCGTACATTATGGTCCGTAATTAAGACGCCTATCCCTTGTTCACGTAATTGTTTGATAATGCTTTGTATGTCTAAGACCGACAAAGGATCCACACCGGCAAAAGGTTCGTCGAGGAGGATATAACGCGGCGCTGCCGCCACGGCTCGGGCGATTTCTACCCGTCGTCTTTCGCCCCCCGATAGGCTCATCCCCCATTGCTGACGC
>JAOUGF010000479.1 GCA_029857925.1 Gammaproteobacteria bacterium | reverse complement strand
GTGACGCGTTGGACGCGGCAGTGACGACGTTCTTTTAATGCTGATGGTAGATTGGACTGAGAGATTTTTGCGCAGCAAAGCGATGACACGAGTGAATAATTGCGTGGAAATTTTTGCGACCTTGCCCCCTCTCCCCCACCCCTCTCCCGCGAGGGGAGAGGGGCTTGCGGCGCAGGCGTTTCGCTTGGCTCGGGGGCAAAGGTTGTCGCCGTCATCCTCTCCCCCTCTCGCGGACGAGAGGGTGACGTCGCCAACCTTTGGTTTACCTCGGGATCAAAATTTATCGTCGTCAGTATCCCCTCCCCCCTCGCGGGGGAGGGTTAGGGAGAGGGGGATTACGCCGAAATTTGCGGCCGAGCTAGCATTTCGGCAACAACCCCCGCTCTTCCATTCTTTTTCTGTTTGTGTACACGACTTGACGAGAAAACAACCACGCAACCACGTTGAGTTTCAAGGGTAAAAAACCTATGAGCATCAATCTCGACGACTACAAAGAACTCATCGAAGAATTGCACCCGGAATCCCAGGAGGTATTGCACGCCTCGTGGGGCGAAGCTACCAAAGTGTTCAGCCCACGTGGTTTGGACAACTACCTGAAGGGCGCAAGCGCGTTACGCGGCCTGGGGCGCGGCCATGACATGGTCAGTACGTGGTTGGAAAACGCGCCGCAAGTCGCCAAGGACGTGGGCGAAGACGTGGTTGCCGATCTCGCCACCACCGCGCTGACCATGGCGTCGAAAACCTCCGGCGCGGTGATCGAGATGGTGCTCTCTACCGCGCCCACGGCGGCGAAACGTCTGGGCGACTCGCAGTTGTTCATGAATTATTTGCAGTTCCTGAACACCTTGCTGGCACAGGCGCCGCGCGGCGTGCGCCCCATGCTCGACAAGCTCGACGTACTGTTTGGCCAATTGACACTGGGTGGACTACGCCGCTGGGCATTGTGGGGCGCGCATGCGCATCGCACCAATTACGAAGAACAGATCAAGTATTTCAGTCTCGACACCAAGGAATCGCAGGCCGTCTTACAGAAAGAACGTAAGGGCACGCTGTTCGTCGACGTGCAACGCCGCATTAACATGTATTTGCGCGCGCTGTGGGCACGTGACTTCTTCATGAAGCCTACCTCCGGTGACTTCGAAAATCGCGAAGGTTACAAACCCTACGTCGAAGACTATTTCATCCACCTGCCTGACGCCTACGACGATATCGCGGCGGGCGGCGACGAAAAAGTTGCGGGTCTCGAGGTCTACCGCGCCGCCGCCGCACACAGCGCTGCGCATTTGGTCTACACCAATTCGCCAATCTCCGCCGAGGCGTTGAATGCCTGGCAAATGGCGGTCATCTCGGTCATCGAAGACGCGCGCGTGGAAACCCTGGCGCTGCGCAAGTTCCCCGGGCTAAAACAATTGTGGGCCAAGCTGCACACTGCAAATCCGTTGCAATCGGCGACCGCCGGTGACTTTTTGAACCGATTGGCGCGCGCGTTGTTGGACCCAACCTATTCCGACGACGACCCGTGGATCGCCCAGGGCGTGGTCTTGTTCAAACAAGCCAGCGATAAACTGGAAAGCAATCAGGTGTCGTGGGACATCGGCGTGGCGCTGGCGCACGAATTCATGGCGAAAAAAATCCCGTTTAATCCTCGCAGCGACATTTTAACCGCAGCCTATCGCGACGATAACCGCTATTTCTGGGAATTCGCGGAATTCGATTTCGAGAAATCTATTTCTGCCGGTTACGAATCCGTCAAACAGGTACGCAAGTACGTCAATGTGATGGAGATGGCCAACGAGATCGATGTCGAAACCGCGGGCGACGACGCCGAGGAAATTTGGGTGCTCGGCACCGAACTATTTCCGTACGAAGACATCGGCGACGAGAGTGGGGGCAAGTCCTTCAACGCTGTGGAAGGAAAAGAACCCGTATCGGCACCCTTCCACTATTCCGAATGGGATTACCAAATCCAATTGGAGCGCCCGACCTGGGCGACGGTGCTGGAAAAACGCGCCAAATCCGGCGATTTGGCGATCATTGATGACATCACCTCACGCCACAAGCGACTGATCTCGCGCATGAAGTTCATACTCGATGCGATGCAGCCGCAGGGCGTGCAACGCGTGCGCAAATTGGAAGACGGCGATGAAGTGGACATCAACGCGGCGATCCGTGCGATGATAGACATGCGCATGGGTCAACAACCCGATCCGCGCATCATGATGCGTTCTATCCGCAAAACGCGCGATATCTCGGTGATGGTGTTGGTCGATTTATCCGAATCGACAAATGAAAAAGTCGCGGGCAAAGACACCACCGTGTTGGAACTCACACGTCAGGCCTGTGTGCTGCTCGGTGATGCGATCACTAAAGTCGGTGACCCGTTCGCGATCCATGGATTTTGTTCAGACGGTCGCCATAACGTCGAATATTTCCGCTTCAAGGATTTCGATCAGGCCTACGACGACGTGCCCAAGGCCAAGATCGCGGGCATGACGGGGCAGCTGTCTACGCGCATGGGTGCTGCGGTGCGCCATGCGTCGCATTATTTAAAATTGCAAAAATCCAGCAAGAAATTATTGCTGGTCATCACCGACGGTGAACCCGCCGATGTGGACGTGCGCGACCCGCAGTATCTGCGCTACGACACC
>JAOUGF010000478.1 GCA_029857925.1 Gammaproteobacteria bacterium | reverse complement strand
GACACCAGTAACCTGCACAACATCGCCGACGGCGGGCGCGGCGGGTAACACGACCGCGACCTGTGTGCTGTTATCCACCAAGTAACCGGTATTGGATACCGTCTGCACTATCGGGCCTGTCACGTATTGCCAATTTATACCGGGGCCGTTGCAGATATATTGGGTAGTTGTGATTTCGGTACTGTCCAAAATACCGTTGGAATTACTGTCCAGGCCAGCGGTAATCTTTTTACCACCGTTGCGACAATTGCCGCCTACCGGTTCGGTGACGATCGCCAACAGACTGTTGAGTCCATTAGCACCGTTAGCGCCATTAATCCCATTCGTTCCGTTGGTTCCGTTCGTTCCGTTAACGCCGTTGGTTCCGTCAACGCCGTTGGTGCCATTAATACCGTTGCAAATATAATGGCTGGAGGTAACCTCGGAGGAATCCAAAATTTGGTTGCCGTTGGCGTCATTGCCGACGCTGACCTTGTATCCGCCATTTGTGCAGTTTGCCCCTGTGGCTTCTAGCGTCACCGACACCAGTGCGTTCAGGCCATTTGCCCCATTTGCCCCGTTTACGCCATTTACGCCATCGACACCGTTACATACGTACTGGGTGCTAGTCACCTCCGCAGTATCAAGTACGCCATTGGCATTCGTGTCAATACCTGCATCTACGGAAATGCCGCCATTTAGACAGGCACTCGGCGGGGCGCTATCACGAACCGCAGTAGCGACAGAATTTTTACCGACGGTGGGAATTTGCGCTGTACTCTCGCTGCTACTACTACCTCCCCCACAACCGCATACCACCACCAGAAAAGCCAAACCCGCCAAATTTACGAATTGAATTTTCATGGCAATTACTCCTCTCGTGCGACGCTATGTGTCCGCATGCACATCGAATGGAGTTACTCACTCTTCGCCGACATTTATTAAACGTCGGCGACCTTTCATAATTCCTTCTAAGCAACTCCCCTCGTTTCCAACGCCGCTGACTAATAGCACATTCGATACGGAACAAACTAGCTTCCCATTACTGCAGATTCAAGATTGAAAACGCCTCGTCGCCACTGTTTGGTATGCCGTCATCGACGCGTGCCGATGTGCCGGTCGCGGCATTGATCACATAAATCGTGCCAGTGCCCCCGAACACAGACAACAAGGTATAATCACCTTCGAAATCGTCACCCTGGAATTGATTTTCTAAAATATTGACCGATACGTCGAACTCCAACACCGCAGAACTGGGTGTGCTACTCCCCGGCACAACCTTGTAAAATGCATTTTTGGTGTCCGCACTGGCCATAAACAACACCAAATCGCCTTTGGCATAACGTACTTCGTCGTTGCGCGCGTTACCGTACAGCGTAGTCACCCACAGCGCGCCCAGTTTATTCTGTGGTGCTGCCGAGTATTTCCCGTCGAAAAACCCGTGACCCAATCCATCTTCACGAATATAGTGCGCGGTGTAGGTGAAAATGCCGGCATTATCAGCGATGGTGGTATAGAAAATCCATGCGCCGGAAGTGTAAATATTGGCAACGGAGGTGTCCACCATCGGTGTTAAACTGGTTTCCGCGACCGTCCCATTATTACCTTGCAATATTTTGTATACATCTCCGTTTCCATTGAAATAGACAAGATGATTATCCGTCCATGCCATACTTTGTACTCGACTTTCAATATTAGAGACAAATACCGTTGCGGCGCTCGTGCCATCACGATGCAGACGTATGATGCTCGGCCCGTCGTCAAAGAAACGATAATCCGTATTCACGGCACCATGCGCTAAAAATGTCGCTGCGGATTGCACGGTCTCATAGTGGTAGAGTGGCGCACCGCCTTTAGTTAATTTGCTTAATTTTGTATCAAAGCCATAGACATAGGGCTGCCCCGCATTGTCTGTCGAAAATAGATAAACTCCGTTAATATTGGGCGACATTCTTTCAGGGGTGCCAAGTGGAATATTTTGAATATTATTGTCTTTCAGAACGACGGCTGAAGCGACCGAAAACTGCGCGTCCATCTGCTGCAACACATTATTTCTTTTTACCAAAAAGCCAGTGATCTCGCCCGTTTCAGAACGTATACCCTGCACCACCTTAAACGCGCTGGTCGCCGTTGTATTACTATCCGCGTCCATCTTCACAGCCTTCCAACTGAGGTCCGTGCCTGCGCAATTGCCGGTGTTGGGTGTCCTAAATAGATATACCGATTGCGACGAATTCGCAAAGTCACTGATTGCGTCCTGCCCGCAAATCTCTATATCACTAAGGGTGGATAATTTGTTCGCCACCGGCGTGCCGGCGCTGACCAATGTGTTGATTCTATATAGATTTCCAATGCCCGCGCCGGTAGTCTGCGAGTGCACGACCAACCACGGATAATGGATGTCGCTCAACTCATCACTATTGAATTTGGCATGACGCAGCCAATGATATTTGAGGATGCTCAGAGAGGTGCCGCTGGCCTTGACCTCGATAGACCCCGCGGAGGGATGCGTGGGATCCACGGCGAACAGTTGTTTATTCGCGCCTAGATAAAACCGATAAAACGCCGTCGAAGCCGCGACCGGTAACTCGGTAGACGGGGGGGTACCATCGCCACTCGACCCACCGCCGCAAGCAACCAATATTCCTGCAAATAGTGTAACGCCCGCGAT
>JAOUGF010000477.1 GCA_029857925.1 Gammaproteobacteria bacterium | reverse complement strand
AGTTGAGAGCGACCGCAGGGCACTTCCCGTACCCCTGTCGCTTCGTTGTCAGACCAGCCGCTCATTCCATCGAACCGGCATTAATCTAGACTTAACCTAATATTAAATTCAATACAAACAACACCTTTATTTGGGATAGAAGTTATCCCTTGTTATAAAACGATTTTTATCCCCCCTTGAGTTGCATCATAATAGATGAGGGTCGCGGCACTTGCCAGGCGATTCTCGCATTGACCTACGTGGGTAAATGCTTGAACAGGAGGCGAGTCACTGCGATTTCAATTACACAACGGGAGGGAATGATGTCGAAACGTATTTTACAAGTGGTAGGTCTGTGCACGTTTGGCGCGTGGGGTTTCCACGCCTCGGCGGCGGAAGATATGGGCAATATGACCATGGAAGAGCACATGAAGATGATGCAGCATCCCGCCGAGGCGACCACGGCGACGATGGAGCATGCACACCATGAACACGGCAAAGGGTCATGGATGTTTGAATATCGGTTTATGCGTATGAACCAAAAAGAGTTGCTGAATGGCACCTCAAAGACGACGGCTGAAAAAATCCTACAGCAAAACGGCTATATGATGGTCGGCGAGTCGATGACGATGGATATGCACATGTTCATGGGTATGTACGGCATCAATGACAAATTGTCGATCATGTTGGGCCTCAACTATATCCATAACGACATGGATATGGTGAATGCCGATACGACGACGATGCCCGGCATGACGATGGTGGGCACGCACAGCATGATGGAGGTGCATGGCCTGGGTGACACCGAAGTGACGGCGATGTACAAAGCTAGCCCCCACATCATGCTAAGCATGGGGGTGAGCCTGCCTACGGGGTCTACAGACGAGCACGACCATAACGCCAGCGGTAACACCAGTCATGGCCACGCGCCGTATAACATGCAGCCGGGGTCGGGCACCATCGACTTCAAACCCGCGGCGACGTTGCAATATCACCTCGGCGATTTTAATGTCGGCGCGCAAGGGACGTTTACGTACCGCCCAGGTGTCAATGCGATGCACTACAACTTAGGCAATCGTCTGGACGGCGCGGCGTGGGTGAAATATACCGCGCTACCGCACGTAGTACTGTCTGCGGGTCTCGCGGGTCATTTTATGGACAAAGTGACCGCCAAGAGCGGTTCACACATGCTGGAAATGGTCGATATGATGCCCGATTACGAGCCCAACAACACCGGCAGCCTGCGCACCGAGGCGGTGTTCGGTGTCGAGGGCATGTACAAAAATTTCAAGGCCGGGTTCGAATACGGCATACCTGTCTATGAACGCGTGCGTGGCATCCAACTGGAAACCCACAACGTCATTGGCCTCTCAGTGGGGGCGATGTTCTAAGCCATTCAGGGGCGCCGCGCGCGCCCCAATTTTTACACCCAGCGCCGCACGTGACGCATATATTCAATATACCCATCGCCGAACAACGCGACCAACGCGCGCTCTTCCGCCGCAATTTGAAATTTATTGATATACAACACAAAGATCGTCGGCATTATCAGCAACGCGACCAGGTTCTGCAAATACAACGCCCAACCCGCCAATACCAACAACAAGCCTACATACATCGGGTTGCGTGAATAACGATAAATGCCCTGCGTTACCAAGGTGGAAGCCGTATGCGGTTTTAAGGGATTGACGGTGGTCTTGGCGCGCCGGAAGGTCAGTACGCCCAGCGCCGAGATCACTGCGCCACCTAACAAGAATAGCGCCGCCAATACGTTATAAAACGATAAGGTGAACAGCGGTGGCCACACGGGCGTCCACCAAGCGCACACCCCGCCCAGGCTTAGCATCACCAGCGGGGGTGGAATCTTCAGGGTCACAGGCATTACTCCACAGGGAAAATCCAGGCCCCATTTTAGCGCCGCAGACCCTTGATAATCACCTCAGACAATAAAAGCCTTCTTGTATTTACTGTTTTAATGCATTATAATATTAGAGGTTTACTGGACTTGGTCTAATAATGAGCGCACAGCGGATTTCCCAGCGCCAAGGACGGTCATTCAGCCACCACCTGATGCCGATGGTGGCACTGCTATCGCCTATCTCGACATGGGCAGCACCCCCGGTGCCCTACGGCAGTTGGACACGCAACGCAATCACAGGCATAACGGCGCCCTGCCCCACCGGATATAAATGCGATATCAATGTCAAAGACCGTGGTATCCTGCAACGCGTCCTGACCGACCCCCAAGGCCAACGGTATATACAACTCATCGTTGATGACGGTATCACGCGGAATAATTCGCAGATGACCAACGAAAGCTTTGTCCAAGGCGGTGGTACCTCAAATAACGGCATTGCGACCAAACAACATGTCTCCAGCAGCGGTGCTACACAGCTGACCAGCGATGTCACGCTGGCCAAGGGTTGGGCGAATAATGGGAAAGAGGCCGCTGTATTAATCAGCCAGTCCTTGTTTGATAATACAAATAAAAAGCCCGTTGTCTATTCCAGCACCTTTGACATCGCCCTCCATTATGCCGCCAATACACAACTTGTTACCGGCAGCTATATGGCGATGCGCCAAGACGTGACCAACTCTACCGCGTTAAACGGGGCGACCCGTGCCACGGGGCGTGACGTACATAGCTTTGTGTCACGACGTGCGTCGGGTGATTTTGTGG
>JAOUGF010000476.1 GCA_029857925.1 Gammaproteobacteria bacterium | reverse complement strand
GAAAGGGTGGATAAAAAAATAACTCATTGGCAGGGGGTGGTAAATTCCGCGTGTGAGCAAAGCGGGCGTAATCGCGTGCCTAAGGTGCATGCACCGTTGGCCTTGCCGCAATGGTTGACCACGATCTCCATGCACACACAACGCCTCACGTTGTCGCCGACGGGCACGCAGCGCTTACGCGATTGTCCGGTAGACAATCGTTTGTCTGTCGTGTTGTTGATAGGCCCGGAAGGCGGGTTGAGCGCACAAGAACTAGAGTTATCGCAGTCCGCGCAGTTTATCGCCGTGAGTTTAGGGCCGCGCATATTGCGTACGGAGACGGCCGGCGTTGCCGCGCTTGCGGCATTACAGATGCGGTGGGGTGACTTATAGTTGGGTCGCTAGTATTGTCTATAAAATTTGCAGGATAAGTTTTTACACTTGTTTTCAATTTACTTAAGGGTACCTCTAAAAATCCGCTGAGCGGCGCATCGCGTCGTTGAAAAGGATCGAAAAATGCTCAGATATGTCAGGCCTTTGAGGCAACGTGTAAACTGCGCTTTTTCGCCCCTTTCCGCCTAGCGCTGCATCCCCTGATCGAATTTTTAGAGGTGCCCTTAAAGTAGTGCTTAGTGGCTGGCTATTTCCCGCGATTTATTATTCCCCGTTTTCTCCATCTCAAATTTATGAAATTGTAACCGACTGTCATGCGTGAGACTTGCGCTCCATTGTAGGGTAGTATAAACCTTTATGCCGGTTGACAAGGATAGTTAACGAAAAATTCAATTCGATAAAGTTCAAGGGTTGAATTTTTCCGCAGTACGGATGGAATGGTTTTTTCGAAAGTCGGGTGCAAGTCCGCTCTATTTATCGTCGGATGTAGTTATATTCGCTCAACGTCGTAATGTTTTGCACGCACCTTCTGGCTAACCCTCGGCCGCGAGAGAGATGCGAAAACGGGTAAATTGCGATGCCAGGTAGGCAAGTAAGAGGAAAAGCAATTGCAAGTGCCAATAGGGAAATATATGCAAAAATCGCATTCTTTGCGTCTTTGGGTCTGGTTTATCACTGGCGCGGTATTTTTTTCGGTGGTTTTGGCGGGTGCGCTATTTATATACAATGAAAAGCGGTATGACTTTGAAAAATTGACCGAATATTATTCCGGCATTGCGCAACGCGCAGCACACGATATTAATGGCCTGCCGAATACTCGTGAAGGCTTTTTGTCGGTGACACAGCGGCTGATGGCGTTGAATGGGTTGGAATCGTTGTTCCTGCTGGGTAAAACCGGCGAAGTGCAGTTGATATCCGGCATGCAGAATTCCACGACGCCGCAACGCTTTGCCGTGGAACATCTGCAACGCGCGGCGTTGGTGAAGGTGGTGAATGATTTTGCATACATAGCCGCGCCGTTGGAAGTTGATGAGGCGGCGGCTGCGGATTTCTCCGCTCCGGCATATTTTGTGTTGGCGGTGCAGGTGGGCACGCTTAAAGAGCATGTGCAGCGCAACGTAATTTGGTTAGGCGGTGGGCTTGCAGTCATCTCGATGTTGACGTTCGCGATATTATCCGTGTTTATCGGGCATGTGGTGAAGCCAGTGGAGGAATTACGCGCCGCGATCAATGCCACTGTGCAAGGGAGCGGGGTGTCCAAATTGGATATCAGCGGTCCGGCGGAGATTAGGGATATATCCGTGGCCTTTAATGATCTCGTCGGAACCCTCACCCAGCGTGAGGCAAGATTAAATCAGCAGCGTGAATTGTTGGAAGAGAAGATCGATGAAGTGCGGCGTTCAGAGGCGAAATTTCGTGAGAGTGACGCGTGGTTTCGCGGCATTTTCAACTCCGCGATGGACGGCATGGTGCTCATTGACAGTCAGGGAACGATTATAGAGGCCAATCCTGCGGCATTCAAATTGTTCGGCTACACATCGGCGGATATGTTGGGTAAGCGCATTGAGATGTTGATGCCGACGGAGGCGCGTGCGCAACATCAAAGTTATTTGGATCGCTATCTCAATACCGGTGTTGGAGTGATTATCGGTAGCAATGCGCGCGAGGTCATAGGGCTAAATAAGAAAGGCGAAAATTTCGCGATAGACCTTGCGGTAAGCGCCATTCCTATGCGTGATAAAACCTATTTTTTGGGAGCGGTGCGCGATGTCACGGAACGCCGCCTGGCCTCGCAGGAGTTAATGCGCGCAAGGGATCTTGCGTTGGAATCGGCACGTATGAAAGACGCGTTTTTGGCGAATATCAATCACGAACTGCGGACACCGCTCAATGGCATATTGGGCACCTTGCAGTTGGCGGAGATGACAGGGAATGAAGAAGAACGTAAATCCTATTTTGACATTATACGTTCTTCCGGTCAGCAATTGTTGGACACGATAAACCGTGTTTTGGACTTTGCGCGTATCGATGCCGGCACCATGGAGCTGGAGCAACGTGAATTTAATCCGTTGAGTTTGCTTGCAACCACCGTGCGCACGCTGGGCGCGGCGATGACGAAAAATCTCTATCTGACCTATTTGGCACCCAGCAATCTTTCGGTGCACATGACCACAGATCCCATCCGGTTACGGCAGGCCTTAACCCATGTCATTGAGAATGGCATTAAATTTACTGAGCACGGTGGGGTCGTGGTTACCGTCGGTTTGGTGGTCAGAGATGCGAAAACGTGGTTA
>JAOUGF010000475.1 GCA_029857925.1 Gammaproteobacteria bacterium | reverse complement strand
GTCACATACACCTGCATGCGCGGTGTTGTTGGAAAACATTCAAGACCCCGGCAATTTAGGCGGCCTGCTGCGCACCGCGGCGGCGGCGGGCGCGGGCGCGGTATATTTATCTGCAGGGTGCACCGAGGCGTGGTCACCCAAGGCCTTGCGCGCGGGCATGGGCGCGCATTTTTTATTGCAGATACATGAGCAACAGGATCTCACAAAGATCGCGACGCAATATACGACCAGCGTCGCAACGCAACTACACGCCGCCAACTCCATTTACGACGTTGTGTTGGGCGATTCCGTGGCGTTTATTTTTGGCAACGAAGGCGCGGGATTGAGCGCTGACCTGGCGCGTTGCGCGACCCACCACGTCCATATCCCGATGCCCGGAAAAATGGAATCGCTGAATGTGGCCGCCGCCGCCGCGATTTGTTTGTTTGAACGCGTGCGCCAATTGAGCATGCGCAAGGTCTAACGCAATGCGTTTGAATAAATACCTCAGCGAAACAGGCATGTGTTCACGCCGTGAGGCCGATGCGTGGATCACCGCCGGTCGCGTCAGCGTCAATGGCAAACGTGCGGAACTCGGTACGCAAGTCGCCGACGGTGATGAAGTGCGTGTCGATCAACGCGTCGTCGGCGGGCAAAAAAAGAAGAAAAAGGTCTATATTTGTTTGAACAAACCCGTCGGCGTGACCTGCACAACAGAACTCAAGGTGAAGGACAATATCATAGATTTCGTCGGCCACCCGGAACGTATTTTCCCGATCGGGCGCTTGGACAAAGAATCGGAAGGCTTGATCTTATTGACAAATAACGGCGATATTGTGAATGAAATATTGCGCGCCGAAAATAATCACGAAAAAGAATACATCGTCACGGTGGACAAACCGATCACCGACGCGTTTATCTCGGGCATGGCCAAGGGCGTCAATATCCTGGACACCGTCACCAAACCCTGTGTCGCACAAGTGATAAACAAATATGTTTTCCGTATTATCTTAACGCAAGGCCTAAATCGGCAGATACGCCGCATGTGCGAGGCCTTCGGATACGACGTCAAACGCCTGCAACGGGTGCGTATTATTAATATTACGCTAGGCAACTTAAAGCCCGGACACTGGCGCAATTTAACCGACACGGAATTGCGCGGATTATTGCCGAAACGCGAGGTGTGGTGAGGTATTTATTAAATTACACTACCCACTAGACTCACTCACCCCACTTTTCCGCCGCAATACATACTTCCTGAGCTATTTTGCATCGCTATACGCCACCATACGCTGTCTATCCTCATCCCATAAACTAGAGCGGAAGCAATTTATGATTTCGCGGGGCGCCAATGATGTGGTGATGGGAGACTGCAATTCCGGTATGGCCGCCATCGCCTCGGGCAGGCGATAAAACGGGATGCGCACATTGAGATGATGTATGTGGTGATAACCGATATTGCCGGTAAACCATTGTAGAATCTTATTCAGCCGCATATAGCTCGACGACATCAACGCGGCCCGATAGAATGTCCAGGCCTCAGGCGATAGGATGATCATGCGTTTAAAGCTATGTTGGGCGAAAAACAAATAGCTGCCGAGGGCTGCCGCGATCGTCATCGGCAACAGCACCGCGAAAAATGCGACATCAAACCCGCCATACACCCATAACACACCAATCAGCCCTCCGTGCGCCAACAATGAAAGCGCCGAATCCCAATGGCGTTTCGGGTCCCGCAATAGCGGCAACAGGCAAATATTTAGTAAAAATATCGTCAGATAACCCGCTAACACCGTCAACGGGTGGCGTTCTATACGATAGCGCAAACGCGCCGCAGGCGTCGCCACGCGCCACATCTGCACAGTCATCAGCGGAAACGCACCGATGCTATCCGCAGATACCTGGCCGATATGACCATGATGGTAATTGTGGCTCTGCTTCCATGAGCGCGACGGCGCGAGCCCAAACGCCGCATAGATTTGAAATATCCACGCCGCCAGGCGCGAATCGCGCAATAGCGCGCCGTGCATAAAATCGTGATAGGTGATAAATGCGCGTACTATCATCAGTGCACCTAAGCACGAAAATAGCACTCGTAACGGCCATTCCGTCGCAAATCCCGCCCCCATCAACGCCGCTATCAACAACAAAAAAGTCAGACCCACCTGCCACCAACTGGTCGCTACGGACTCAATCGCAAACGGCAACGTGGCCTTAAGCAAATCCTTACCAACACGTATCCCTGCACTATGCTCAGGCATATCCAGTGTTCGCGGAACTATAGCGTGATCTAGCATATTGAGCACACCTCAACAAATATAGATGAATTTCTGTATAATTTCCGTTTTATGGCGCGACTCTTTTTCAATGAAACTGATAGCCCAACCCCATATATAATCCACGTTGTGTACCACCGGATATTTCCACCACGGGTGCAATCCCTGCATTCCATCCGTCGTTCGGCAGGCCGTTAAAAAAATAATAATACCCCGCAGCGAGGTGCGTGGAATTGCGTAATCTAGCTGAGGTGTTTGCATCCCTGTCGAGTAATCGATCCACGCCCACATACAGCGTCAACGCATGGTGTTCGCCGCGTTGCGGTATCCAAGCGGTCGTTACACCGCCGACACCTCCACCACATACGCCCTTCCACCCGCCGCCTACTGCATAACCGATGCGTGTGCAACCTGCG
>JAOUGF010000032.1 GCA_029857925.1 Gammaproteobacteria bacterium | reverse complement strand
TATTAGAGAAGATCTATGTAGCGTAGTCGATAACAATTCGGGGGTGACGAATAAAGTTTCCGGAGCAAGTAGTGGGCGTTCAATATTGTGACGCAATTGCTCATAACGATGTTGTATATCCTCCCAATAAGCCGTCGCCGCAGCATCGCAACCGTCCATCATGACCATTAGCGTTTTATTTGGCAAGAAATCAAACAGAGTCGCCGTCTTATCAAAAAATAGCGGCAGGTAATATTCAATACCAGGTGGAAAATGACCTTGGCTGATTTCACGATAGATTTCACTGCGTTGTGGATCGCCTTCCACGACTTCACGATAACGCTGACGAAAGCGCGCAATGGCGTCGTCATCTGACGGAAACTCATGTGCGGGTAATAGTTGTATATACGTTACTTTACCCGTGGTCCTCTGACTTTCTGGATCAAAAATCCTAATTGATTCTACTTCGTTGTCGAGGAGATCAATACGGTAAGGCACCTCACTGCCCATAGGAAACAAATCTAACAGTGAGCCACGCACCGTAAAATCGCCGTGTTCCAATACCTGAGAAACATATCTATATCCTCCGTTTTCCAAACGCAGGCGCAAAGCCTCTAAATCGGTGTTATCCCCTACGTGCAGTTCAAACGTATGATGATCAACATATTGTACGGGTGCGATACGTTGCATCGCTGTCGCAACAGGTACCAGCAATATCCCTTTTTCAAGTTTCGGCAATCGGTATAAAGTCAATAAGCGTTGAGAGACGATATCCTGAAAAGGAGAAAAAATATCATAAGGCAAGGTTTCCCAGTCCGGGAAATTGAGTATAGAATCTCGGTTAGCCTTGCCCAGAAAAAAACGTAACTCAGTTTCTAAGCGGTACGCCTCGGGGGTATCCCGCGTAAATACCACCATCAAGCCATTGTTTTTAAGGGCTAGATTGGCAAGGAGAAGGCTTTTGGCCGATCCGTGCAGATTACCGCAAATATAGTCCGTTTCATGGGGCAACGCAGGCTCAAAGATATCATTCATTACGTCTAAGGTTGGCTCAGTCATTAAATGTTCAGGTAGGATGGCGCAAAGTCGTATATTAGCATTTATGTAGCGCACCCCGCTAGCCAAACTGTAAGATCTGGCCGTTTGAAGCTATTGAGTTTATGAATCAGCAAAATCGAAACACGAATATAGGTAGTCTATACATTTTGTTATCGGCGCTCGCGTTCTCGTTAATGGGCGTACTGATAAAATCGCTGGCAGAACTTGCGACGGAAGAACAAATCGTTTTCTTTCGTAATTTTTTTAGTCTAATCATTTTAGCACCTATTTTTCTTAAAAATATTCGTAAAACTTTTTCAACGACTGCGCTAAACTACCATTTACTCCGTGGATTGGCGGGAATCACGTCGATGTATTGTTATTTCTACGCATTGACGAATATGCCTATCGCCAACGCAGTGCTACTAAGCTACTCCGCACCGCTATTTACACCTATCATCGCTTATTTGTGGATTAAAGAACGTACAAGCTGGTATTCAGTCCTACTCATTGCAATAGGGTTGCTCGGAGTGATGCTCGTATTAAAACCCGGAGTCACAGTATTTACTAAAGCATCTGTTGTTGCTTTGGCCTCCGGATTTTTTGCGGCGATTGCAATGGTAAGCATACGCAAAATGTCGGCAACTGAACCAGCGATTCGCATCGTATTTTTCTTTAGTTTGATCGCAACAGTTATCTCCGCAATTCCGTTGTTTTGGTATTGGAGTCCACTCGAGAGTTTAACGTGGGCCAAATTAATTATTATCGGCACTGTTGCAACGATAGGTCAGTATGCATTAACAAAGGGCTATAGCCTTGCAACCGTCGCTAAAGCTGGGCCATTCACTTATATGACAGTGGTATTTGCGGGTGTCTTTGGCTGGTTGCTTTGGGACGAACTCCCTGATGGATACGCATTTCTCGGCGCAGCCTTGGTAATACTCGCGGGCGTGCTCAATACCAACGCCGGGCAAACTGCACCCAGCCAAAAAAACGGCAAATAGCGGTAGCGAAGTCAAAAAACACGGTGTTGCTGAAAAACTCGCCCCTAGATTTAAATGTATCGTTGCACGAGCTATCTAGTTAATATTTAAGTGGAATTCGACCTTTTCTCGCGCTTAACACGCAATTGGGTCATGGTTAATTGTAATTTTACAACCCCAACTGAACTTGGTCTGCGAACTGCACAACAATTCCGTCCTGTCTCTTCTGTAAAAAATAAGAGATAGGCCTTTCTGCGCCGAAATGCACACCAAAATTCGGTACAAGACAAAATAATTCACAAAATGAGACTTTTGGCGATTAAGAATTGTGCAAGTCGGAACGATAAATGGGTTCACGAATTAATCGGGTGGCCACCTTCTACTGGGATTTATGGAGAACTTCAATGCGTAACACACTGGGTCTTTACCTGCTTTTAAGCTTAGTAATCATTACTGCCTCTGGATGCTCACCTAAAATTGGAGGCATGGTCAAGTTGGTGGATATGAATAATCAACCAGTTACGCGAGAAAAACCTAAAGACGTGGTGATAAACATGATAAATACAACCGCCGCGCTGGAAAATGCGTCGCATTCCGTAAAAACAGATGAAATAGGGCAATTTATATCAGAAAAAGACAAGATAGTACCCGGAACCTACAAGATAGAGGTATCTAGAATCGGCTATCAAACCGCAACGCAAACTGTTGAAGTGGGTAGATTTTCATCGCGGACAGTCGAAATTCATCTAAAAAAGATTCCAGAAGGTAAATCGCGCTCAATCAAGGGCTCTAATTCAGATGAAGACAAGATTATTAATCCCGGTGAAGTGAACATTCAAGCACCGATGATGTAATTGATTAAATTTGGGACAGGAGGAAAATATGTATCGTTTTCATAAGCTTTTGGCAGTGACCATATTAAGTGTCATCCTCGCTGCTTGCGCAGACAAGCCGGTTGAGGTTTCTATAGATGTAACAGCAAACATGAAGGATAAACCACTGTCTGACGCCATCGTATTGGCGGATGGGCAGGAAGTCGGAAAGACCGATGCGCAAGGCCATGTTATTGCGAAAATTCAACGTTTACGCAACAGCAAAGTAGCCGTCATTGTAAAAAAAGAAGTAAAGGGTTTTTTTGTACAACCATGGGAAAAAAGCTTTGTGGTTTCTGAAGAAAACAAAGAACAAAAATATCTGTTCAATGTAAAACTTGAGGGATCGCCGTTTATGACGGTCACCACAAAGTCAGAAGGAAAAGCACTAAACAAAGCGTCGCTCAGTGTCAACGGTGTCGTGGTAGGAAATACCAATGACAAGGGAGAATATATTTACCAATACGACGAGAACAGCACGAAACAAGTCACCCTATCGGTAACTAAAGACGGGTATTCTATTTGGAAGCTGACTACAAAACCGGAACCTGGAAAAACGTTGGATGTAGCGTTAAACAAGGTGTTAACACTTAAGGTGAGCACATTTACCGAACAACTAGACACCTCTGTCCCGCTAAAAGACGTCGTCGTCACGATCAACGGAAACAAGGCGGGTACAACCAATAAAGACGGTGAGTACCGTTACACCTATGATGGCGCCCCGGGAAAGAAGTTTAAAGTGGAAATCTCTATGCAGGGTTACGTCTCACCGAATCCGGTCAGCGAAGTCACACTTAGTGGTAACAAGCAACTCATTTCACACCTTTACCCATTACGCGCGGTTCTACCTAAGATCGGCATACTTCGCTTTATGGCGAATACCGCAGGCGAAGACATCGGAGCTTTGGTTGACAATGCTCAAAAGGAACTAATAACACACCTTCAAAAACAGGAAGCATTCAGTATTATCGCAGATGATATGGTGCAGGCGGCGATGAAATCCTCGAAATTGACTTTGGATAAAATTGTCAGTAAAGGATGGAGAAAATCCGCTGTTCAACAACAAATAGACTACTTGCTGGTAGGCAGTGTTTCAAAGACCAAGGATGAAGGTATCCTATTGGAAGCAAAGGTATACGACCTTGATGGAAGACTGGTATCCAGTCATCTAGCGGATGCCAGCAGCGCGAAAAAAGTAGATCGAGCGGCGAATGAAATCACTTCCGACATGATAGAGAAATTTCCGTTCGAAGGACGAATCACAGGAAAAGATGACGAACGATTGGTAGTCAACCTTGGTACAAAACCCTTTGATATGGAGCGCGATGCTGACCTCACAGTCGCGTTACCGCAATTTGGGAAAGACGGAAAACTTACTTCCTACAAAGATATTGGAAGTGTAAAAGTTAAAAGTACATCGCGTGATCACTCCAACGTAGAACTTAATAACATCAAGGAAAACAGTGAGTCACTAATAGGTGCTCGTGTAACCCGCCAATACGGCGCGGGTATCGACGGCGACGAAATCATGATGATCGTAAAAGGCGGCGTTGGTGGCGATGTCGCTCCAGTACGAGGCGTTAATGTGTATGTAGACAAAAAGTGGCTAGGCTCGACAAATAAAGAAGGCCAACTAAAAATGGTTGTTAAAATTGGAAAAAAATACGATTTAACCCTTTACAAATCGGGTTATGAGCAACTTTCTCAAACATTGAAGGCGGAAAAGAAAGGTGAAAACAAAGAGTTTGCTTTGAATTCATATTCCTCTTTGCTAAAAGTTGAAACCGAACCTTCTGGCGCGAAGATTTTCTTGGATGGTGCAGAAGTTGGCAAGACACCGGAATTAAAAGGCATAAATGTACTAGTGGGTTTCCATACACTGACCCTCGCTTATGGACAGGACTATAGAGACTGGGAGCAAGTGATCGCCTTTGATAAAAAAGATGTTAATTATACGGGCGAAAATAAGATTTCTATATACAAGGATTTTCTGAAAATAGGTGATCGCGCGGAGTCTGCCAATAAAATTGACGAGGCGATTGCCGCATACAAGAGTGCGACAAAAGATCATCCTGATTTTGCATTGGCGCATAATCGTCTAGCGCAATTGTATTTGGATGAGAAAGAAAATCCGGATGCGGCATTGTCTGAATTCGAGACAGTAGCTGCGATACCTGAAGTTAGAGAGTTGGTACTGAAGCAGTTCTCAGTTATGTACACCAACATGGGGCGTGCATACTATGAGAAAGCGGAAAGGGTAATCCATAATGACCCGGAAGGCGCTGCTAAATATCTAGGAAAAGCGATTCAATCTATTAAAAAGGCGAGGGAGAATTCCCGTTTCTTCCCGCCAGAAAGTTATGACGTGGCAATGCACGACACCTATTATTACTATGCGCTGTCTTATTACAAATTGTATATGGTGACGAAACGCAAGCAGTTATTGCATGACGCTGACTTGGCCTGGCGCGAATACTTTGATTTCTTTCCTAAGAGTTTGGAAGGGAACAAAGACTATGAACAAAGTCGCCAGACAGCCCAGCGCTACTGGAACCAAGTCCAAGGTCAATCATAAAGGGGTTGGCCACTATTATGCGCTGTAAACGAAAGAACTATTTTGCGTCCTCCGCTCTTCTGTGTGGATTAATTTCACCCTATTCAGGGGCGGAGGATACGCCTCCTGTGGAAGCCAATGGCGCCATTAAAGTGCTTGAAATACCTGCTGAGAATACTAGCTCGGCGGCGCCAAAGGTTGTGACGATCGCCCCCGTTGAGCTTAAGACTATCCCCTTTGAGGGCAGTGGGACAAATGATTCCAACCCCTCTTGGTCTAATACAGGTGACATGCTTGCCATCGAACGAAATGAACAAAACAAGAAAGAGATTGTGATCCTAAAATCACAAGATTTTTCGCTTATCAAAAAAATATATTACCAAATAGATGACGGCAATCAAGGACTAAGCATGTTGATTCCCGGTTTAGAAGAAAGCGTGAGCTACAACGCGGGGCTTACTTGGTCTCGGGATGGCAAGCACTTTGTATTTATGAGCAACGCTGGTGAGGGAAATTATGACCTGTATTTGGGAGACATCATTGATAGTGCGGTAACCAGACTTACCGACACTAAAGAAAAGGATGGCATGCCGGATTGGTCACCCACGCGAGACGACATCGTTTTTGTGTCGGGTCGCACCGGTGGGGCGCAAATTTACCGCATGAATATCCCCAGCCAGAATTTTAAGCAACTCACTCACTCACACCAGACATATTTATATCCAATTTGGTCACCAAATGGTGAAAAAATAGTATATATGCGCGGTGAAAATGAAAATCACGACATTTTTACCATGGAGTTGAATACCGAAATTGAAAATGAAACACAATTGACAAGTTGGAACTACGACGATCTGAGACCGACTTGGTCGCCGGATGGAAAGTACATTGCGTTTTATACCAATTACAATATCGAGGGTGACTCTAAATCTTGGTCTTTAGCGGTTATTAAAGCTAGCGAGGCGGACAAGAATTCTGAAGAGAGGCTCAAGAATGCTATTGTGGCAACCCACGTGATTCCTGATATCGAGCGCGGACCGGCTTGGATAGGAGATAGCCAGCATATTGTATATATCAAGGACATAAAAGAGGACTACAACCCCATATACATCAGCGATGTGACAAAGAAAAACGCAATCAAGATTACAACCGGAACTAAGATGAATCACGACGTAAGTATATCGCGTAAAAATACTATTGCATTCAGGGCGCAGGAAAATCAATGGGACAGGGTATTTGTGATGAAGATTGCTCTAGACAAACTAGGTGAACTATGACGATGAGTCGCATATTTTTATTTTTTACTATTTATCTTGTGTCCACCATTGGGCATGCCGCAGGTGTTGAGTCGCTCACTAAATCCGGCAAGCTTATGGAGCAGAAACATTACGACGAGGCTTGGCGTGAACTATTTTTCAACTTAGGGACGATAGAGCAAGCTAAGCGTGATGATGCCAATATGATATTGGGGACGATACTGCACAATGATGCCGCGCTGTATAAACGTTTTTATGATGACGCCTTGACGTCTCAAGAGGCCTACTTAAATCTTTTACTCAAAGATAAATCAAAAAAGCGCAGCAAATACGCTCAACTCGCGTCTGCCGCCCTCGCCTATGATATGGGGAACTGTAAGTCCGCAAATTCTTATTTAAAGAATGCGAACCTAGACGGGCAGAATATGCAGTATACGGCAGTCAAAGACGTGCTTTCCTCGATTTGTTTAAATAACAAGAACCCAAAGGTAGCTGAATTGATTTCAAAGGCATCGTCCAATATTGACGCGCTTGCGCTCGCAATGAAAGCAGGTTTGTCCTCTGGGCAAAGTAAGGCCGTAGATGAACATCTATCAAAGTCTGGTATCACGACGGAACGGGTACTAAAAGAAGCAAACGCACTCGGAATATCCTCATACATTACAGTGTTGACAAAACAAGGAAAAATAGAAGAAGCGTTGAAATTAGTCGCTCAAGCGGAATTAAATAGGTACTGGTTAAAAGAAGAAAGCAAAGAAGGAAGGGTAATTTATTTCTACACACCGTCATTATTGGCGAGTTTGAGTGATCTTTACGCTGCTGCTTCTAAACATTTTATGGACAAGGTCGATAAAACTGGAAAATTCGCTGTAAATGCAAAGTATGTATTGTATGAACGCGCATTTTTTGAAGGTGACTATACTACGGCGACAGGATTATTAAGTGAAATATTGGGTAAGCAAAAGCTACCACCAAGGGCTGAGCAACGGGCTGCGACTGCAATGAAATTAATGCAGGAAAAGGTGAGAAAGGGTGGGAATACCGCCAAAGTGGCCTCCGAACTTGGGCAAACAGCGGGCGATAATCTAGGCTTGCTCGCCGATATCTCGGCGGCCTGTTCTGTAGTCAAAGATAATTGCGACGCCTTCGCCAAATTGGCGAATAAGAAATTGGAAACCTTGGAAATGCAGACCGGTGATAAAAAGGGTGGGAATGCCAAGACCGGAAATTCAAATGTAGAGCCGGTGGATCAGAAAATGATTAAAACATTAAATATCGAGCTTGGAAAACTAACTGAGCTGCAAAAAAAATACAGTAAAGTACTGGCTTTGCTGGAAAGTGCGCGCGATAAAGCAAACAAAAATAAGATCGAAAACAATGATCCATTAATGTTGTTGAGTTTAGCTGAGGCATATAGAAACACTAAAAATTTTTCAGAGCACTTAGAAATATATTTTGAGATATCAAAATATTACCCTGCGGTTAGATTATCGCAAGATGCCGTACAAGGGGTATATTCAGTAGAACAAAAGAGCGCAGGTGATGTAAAGATATTTTAGTTAATCTAAATGTGAGAGGCCTTTATGAACGGTATTAAACTAGCTATTGCAGTATATCTAACCGCGGTTACGAGCGTAGCAAACTCGGCACAAGACAACGCAGGGGGCGTACTTAATTACGGTGAATATGGACGGCCCGCAACGATAGACCCGATAACAAGCAACGATATGATTGCGATGCGGTTGACGGAACTTATCTTCAACGGGCTCGTTGGGATTAGTGAGAAACAGGAAATCATACCAGAACTCGCTGAAAAATGGGAAATCGATAAGGAAGGAAAAAATTATACCTTCTTTCTCCGGAAAGACGTGAAGTGGCATCCCAAACCCGGCGAAGATGCCCAACCCTTCACCGCAGACGATGTTGTGTTCACATTCAAGGTTATGGCTCATCCGAAAACTATCACGCCGTTGAAAGTTCGTTACGAATTTATCGACACCGTTGAAAAAATCGATGCGAATACTGTGAAGTTCATCCTAAAACGTCCAATTTTGAATTCTCTTGCAAAATTCACATTCAAGATCATTCCTAAACATGGGCCGAAAAATCCAAGCTATCTGACCCGCGAAGACCCGTTTGCACAACGTCCGATCGGTACCGGACCATACATGTTAAAAGAAATCAATTCGAATCAAGAGGTCGTATTAGAGGTCAATCAAGGTTATTTTGGCGGTAAGGCTAAAATACAAGAATTTGTCGCTAAGCCATTCGCAGACCAAAACATTATGGTGCAGGCCCTCACCTTTAATGCCATTGATATGATAGTTATGGTTAATCCAAGAAACCTCCCTGAACTGCAAGGAGACAAACGCTTTGTTCTGCAACCCTACAATGGTTTATCCTACGCATTTTTTGGTTACAACATACGCAACCCGTTATTAAATGACGCACGTGTGCGGAAGGCGTTTACAGTCGCCATTAACCGCCAAGAAATGTTGAAGTCGTTTTTTAACGGTCAAGGAGAAGTCATTTCGGGTCCCTTTGCCCCAGGTAGTTGGGCCTACAATCTTGATGTGAAACCCCAACCGTTTGATAAAAATAAGGCAATCGCCCTGTTGAAAGAGGCGGGTTTTCAACCGGGTAGCGACGGAATATTGGAAAAGGGCGGAAAAAAACTGACTCTAACGCTTAAAGTGCCCATAGAAAAAGAAAATGAGGGTGTCAAGCGTGTGGTATTGGCCTTTAAAAATTATTTAAAAACCGTAGGTGCAGATGTCCAAGTCAGTTTCATGGAGTGGCAGGCCTGGAAAGAAGCGATTTTTGGTCAACATGATTTCGATATCATCTTTGCTTCCTGGGTGTTTGACGACTCCGCAGACATCTCTTCGTTGTTCCACTCCGCAGAAATTGGCGCATGGAAAAATAATTTCGGTGGTTATTCTAGTCCAGAGGTGGATGGCCTCATTGTCGAAAGCAAGTTGACTTTGGATCATGAGAAGCGCCGTACTATTTATAGAAAACTGCACGAAGTGCTTGCCGACGAGGCACCATATACCTTCCTTTGGACGCTAACGAACTATTCCGCATACCACAAAAAGGTAAGGCATGTCGCCATACATCCGTATAAATTCTTCCCGTATGCAAAGAGTTGGTTCATATCGGGAGAAGACGAAAAAATCTAGGACATAGCAACACGTATATGCGCGGGTTATTGAATAACTCGCGCTTACTTTAACAAAGTGGCGGTCTTATATCAATGATAGTCTCAAATACGGTGAAACCGGTAATATTGTACATTTTCAGGGAGTTTTACGTCACTCTATTTTTATTGTTCGGCGTAAGTATTGTCGTTTTTGGCGTACTCTATTCTGCGCCAGGTGATCCGTTGGCTGCGGTTTTTGGAGGTCAGATATTAACAGAAGAACAACGAGATGAAATTCGCAAAAGCATGGGAATCTCTGCAACCTGGTATGGCCAATATTGGTCTTGGTTGACTAAACTTTTGCAGGGCGATTTTGGCACTTCGTTGCGTTCGGGTCAACCCGTGCTAGGTGAGGTCATGAAATTGGCCGCAAATACATTTTATTTGACGTTTGGTGCAATGTTTCTTTCCCTTTCCATTGCAGTTCCGATTGCCACCTATCTAGCGAAGCGCGGGACCGATAGATTAGGGTGGGGGTTAATGATGTTTGCCTATACGACCTCTGCCGTACCACTTTTTTGGTCTGCGTATATTATGATTTATGTATTTACGCATTATTTTAATACCCTACCTATCGGTCTTGCAAACAGCGACTCCGTTAATGTAGCGCAAATTTTATTACCCATTGTAATGCTTGGCTTAGGCAGCGGAATTATCAGTGAGACTGTGAGATTTCTACGCGACGAGATATCCAGGGTATTTGCCGAGGATTACGTTAGAACAGCACGCGCAAAAGGCGTGTCTGTTTGGAAGCACGCAATCACAGAGGCGTTGATTATTCCAGTAAGCGAAATGATCGCGTCTAAGATCCCTTTTGTCATCGGTGGTGCAATTATCGTTGAACAAATCTTCAATTGGCCAGGCATTGGGCGTATGGCCTGGCAAGCCGCGCAGGATCGCGATTATCCCGTTATTATGTGTATTACGTTAGTGACGGCGGTTATTGTACGTGGAACAGGGCTATTTCATAAAACGCTTTATGTCATTGTTAATCCGCGTGCCTCACAAGAACACAAGCCTAATTGATAAGGGAATTGCGAATATGAACAAATATGTGCAGTCTCAATCGACGGTAAGCGAGTATTCAGAACTCAATCTGTTGCAAAGAACGGATAAAAGAGATATTGCTTACGTTGTATACGGCATTGTGATCCTGCTGATTGTGGTGATTGCCTATGTGTTGGCGGTCATGGGTTGGTTACCTCATGATCCAGAAGAAATGCAACTCGAGTTGATGCTTGCGCCTCCGGGTGCGGAGGGACATCTACTTGGGACGGATTTTATGGGTCGAGATACGTTTACGCGTTTGATTTTGGGTATAAAAGCGTATTTCATACCAGGACTACTTTCAATTGTAGTGGCACTCTTG